>NZ_JBNFOJ010000374.1:0-2430 GCF_057364705.1 Brevundimonas sp. CURTG3B2_SDJG | reverse complement strand
CGGGTCCGCCGTCTTTTTCCGCCCCGGGGCGAACAGGCCGCCGCCCCGAGGGCGGCCAGGATCAGCGAGGCGGCGGCCAGGCGGACGTGGACATTCATCAGACGGGTTCCTGATCGGCGGCGGGCTCGCCGGAGGGCGACGGTCGAGCTTTCGCCTCGACCAGTCAACAGCGCCGCTGGAGGTTCACGGCGCAAACGAAGGCCGGGCCGCCCAAGCGATCCGGCCTTCCCTGTTCAGACCGCGATCAGGCCGTGGCCGCGGCGAAGAGTTCGTTGGCCTTGTTCCAGTTCACCACCGTCCAGAAGGCCTTCAGATAGTCGGCCCGGCGGTTCTGGTACTTCAGGTAGTAGGCGTGCTCCCACACGTCCGCCGCCAGGACCACGGCGCCCTTTTCGTCGGCGACGTCCATCAGCGGATTGTCCTGGTTGGGGGTCGAGGTGACCTTCAGCTTGCCGTCCTGGACGATCAGCCAGGCCCAGCCCGAGCCGAACTGGCCGGCGCCGGCGGCGTTGAAGTCCTCCTTGAACTTGTCCAGTCCGCCCAGGTCGCGGTCGATCGCGGCCGCCAGCTCGGCCGACGGCTGGCCGGCCTGGTCGGCGGGGGCCAGCAGCTCCCAGAACAGGCTGTGGTTCCAGTGGCCGCCGCCGTTGTTGCGCACGGCCTTGGGTAGTTTGGACATGGTCGCGAACAGCTCTTCCAGCGACTTGCCCTGCAGGGCCGGATCGGCGTCCACGGCCTTGTTCAGATTGTCGACGTAGGTCTGGTGATGCTTGTCGTGGTGGAAGGTCATCGTCTCCTTGTCGATGGCCGGCTCCAGCGCGTCATAGGCGTACGGGAGGGGAGGAAGCGTGAAGGCCATGGGGAGGCTCCTTTCGACGGATTGAGACTGGTCCGCATGTAGGCGCCCGGGCGCGGGACCCAAGGCGCGGCGGTCGGATTTCGTCAGTTTTCGAACGCTTGTCCCGGGCCAAAGGCTGCATGACGCTTCTCGGTGAAGCTTGCGAGGGGAAGGCGCCATGTCGAAGCGGAACAGGATCATCGCGGTGCTGCTCGCCGGGGTCGGGCTCGGCGGCTGCAGCAGCGACCCCGCCTTCTGGGAGGCCGTCGCCCAGGGCCTGGACCAGGCGGCTTACGACATCGCCAACGAACCCGTCTGCAGTTGGTACACGGACCGCTTCGGCGTCGTGCGCCAGAGCTGCGTACCCGCCTATGCGGCCGGCGCGCCGACCTACGTTCCCGACTACAGCTATCGCGATCACCGTCGGCACGACCGCGATGGGCGGCGCGACTGGGACCGCCGCGACCGGGACGGGGACGGAGGCTGGCGCCGGGACCGCGACGGCCACCGCCGTCACGACCGGCGGGGAAAATAGCTCAGCCCTTCGGCAGGTTGGCCTTCAAGCAGTCGCGCACCGCACGGCGCAGGTCGCCGGCGGAGGACGGGTAGTCCACGCCCTCGGCTTCGAACACCGCCCGGACGGCCGCGTCCAGGCCGGACGGCAGGGCGTCCTTCACCCGCTTCTCGCCCTTGGGATGCAGGCAAAAGCCCACCTCGACGCACAGCGCCGCGAACAGGGCGTCCCAGGCCGCCGTGTCTTCCTTGGCCGCTTCAGTCATGATGGTCGCTCCGCATGCGTTGGCGGCCCCGCCTAGCCCTCGAAGGCTCCCTGCGCAAACGGATCAGGGCAGAAGCCCGCTCAGCCAGTGCAGCACGTTCAGCGCGAAGCGCGCGTTGCCGGGCGCGGCGTTCATCCCGAACCGCCGGTCGGCCTGGCCGCTTTCGGGCGGGAACCGGATCAGCTGGGCCGACAGCATGCCCGCCTCGCCCAGCACCACCACCCGGCCTCGGCCATGGTCGAAGGCCAATCCTTGCGCCGATAGGGCGGGCCGGGACAGCTCCGCCACGGCCTCGGCGGCGCCCGAGCCTGCCTGTCCCGCCTGCGCCAGCCGCTCGGCCAGCGCCTGCAGGGTCGGCAGATCCGCCGCCTCGCGCGCGCCCACGGTCATGGGCAGCAGCACCGTCGCCTCGGCCGGCCCCTGCAGCGATTGGCCGGTGAAGGCGGTGACGGTCTGGACCCGCTCATCGGGGTCCCGTCCGGCGATGACCGGGTGATCGCCGAACGCCTCGGCCGGATAGACCAGGGTGGTGGTGAAGTTGAGGTCGTCCGTCATCGCGAAGGCGTAGCCCGTGCCCATCGTCACACCGAAGCGCGCCGCCAGCCCTTCGGCGGCGGCCCCGAACGGCGTGTGGTCGGCGATCAGCAGCAGCTTGCCGCCGTTCCGCACCCAGGCTTCGACCGCGGCCGTCTCGGCCTCGGTGAAGGCGGGCGGGGTGGGCCGTTCCTGCGAACGCCCCGGCGTTGGCGAACGACAGGATGTCGACGCCGTCCAGCCCGCCCGCGTCGAAGGGGCGCGTCCCGGCCCGCACAC
>NZ_JBNFOJ010000373.1:0-2433 GCF_057364705.1 Brevundimonas sp. CURTG3B2_SDJG | reverse complement strand
AGCGGTTCCCGCCTTCGATGCGCGGCGAGCAAGCGGACGGCATCCATCGCCGTCCGACGAGGACCCCCGGACTACCCTTCGCCCGGGCTTCATCGCTCGACCACAGCCCGCCGTCGTCGGGACGTTGGATCCGACGCCCTCCCCACCGACGGGATGCGAAGAGTATGGCGCAGGCGGAAGGCGGTGGGGGAATAGGACGCTGGGGCGGGCGTGGAGTGGAGGGATTCCAGAGGGTTGGCGGGCGCCGGTTCGCTGGGAGTCCGTGAAAGGCGACCGTGGAGCGCCGTTCACCTCTCCATTCGCGAAGGCGAATGGGGAGGACCGGTCGGCGCGCCGGCGACGACCAGGAGGGGGCGACGCCGGCGGATGGGATCGGAGCTCGAATGGGCCGCCGCCGGCGTCGCCCTCTCCTGACCGCTTCGCGGTCTGTCCTCCCCATCGCCTTGGGGGGCGATGGGGAGGTGAGGCTTCCTCCGGACGACGAAAAGGCCCCGGCGTTTCCGCCGGGGCCTTCGGTACTCTACGCTTACTGGAACTTCAGGTCGCCTTAGCGGGCGGCCTGGAACTTCTCGACCGAGGCGGTGACGCGCTCGTTGATCGGCTTGAAGCTGTCCTTGACCGAAGCGGTGAAGACGTCGGTCAGCTTGGTGACCTCGGCCAGGTAGGTTTCGGCGGCCGACTTGGCCCACGAGGTCTGCAGTTCGACCAGTTCCTGGACCGAACGGGCGGCGGCCAGCGACTGGGCGGCGGCGACGCCGTCTTCCCAAGACTTCTTGCCGTAGGCCAGCGAGGCGGCCGAGAGGGTCTCGGCGCCCTTCTGGGCGGCGGTGGCCGAAGCGACCAGGGCTTCGAGGTTCTTCTTGCCCTCGGCGTTCAGCTCGGCCAGGCCGGCGACCGACTTGTCGACGCCTTCGCGGAAGGCCTTGGCGCCGGCGGCCTGGATCTTCTCGGCTTGAGCCGTCGCCTTCTCGGCCGAAGCCTTGACGGTGGCGGTGGCGGTTTCGACGGTCTTCTTCACGGTTTCGGCGCTGTCGGCCATGGAAGTCTCTCCTGAACCAGTCGCGGCTCGGGCCGCTGATGATGATTTTTCCCGCAGCAGGCGATTCCGCCGCGATGGGCGTCATATGGTGCAAGTGCGAACAGAGGTCAA
Organism: Brevundimonas sp. CURTG3B2_SDJG; assembly: GCF_057364705.1. NCBI lineage: Bacteria > Pseudomonadati > Pseudomonadota > Alphaproteobacteria > Caulobacterales > Caulobacteraceae > Brevundimonas > Brevundimonas sp. CURTG3B2_SDJG. Next base: position 1,283 of record NZ_JBNFOJ010000373.1, on the reverse strand, counting down.
GCGCATTTTGTGCGGTGCACAATAACGTCACAAACCCAGCGAGTCGCCGCTCGCGGCGGCTTCACAAATATGTTGACGGCCTGTTTACCCTCATGAAACCGGCGGGGTGCATGCTACCGTCCAGTTCAGCGTCGCGCCGGGGGGCCGTCGTCGCGCCACTGTAGTGAGGCTATCCGCTTGACGTTGACTGCACTGATCCGTCGGGGAGCGTTGTCGCTGATGCTGGTCGTCGCCCTGGCGATGACCCCGAACGCCACCCCGCCCGTGGCCCAATCCTCGGACAATGCGCGTTACGCCGCCATCGTCGTGGACGCCGAAAGCGGCGAGGTCCTGTTCGCCCGGCACGCCGACAGTCGCCGCTATCCGGCCTCGATCACCAAGGTGATGACGCTGTATCTGGCGTTCGAGGCTCTGTCCGAGGGCCGGGTCAAGCCGACCGACGTGCTGACCGTCTCGCCCCACGCCGCCAGCCAGCCGCCGTCCAAGCTGGGGCTCGCCGCCGGCCAGACCATCACCCTGGACGACGCCATGAAGGCGACCGCGGTGCGCAGCGCCAACGACATGGCCGTCGCCATCGCCGAGCACATCGGCGGCTCGGAAGCCCGCTTCACCGCCCAGATGACGCTGAAGGCCCAGGAGCTGGGCATGACCCAGACCCGCTACGTCAACGCCAACGGCCTGCCCGACGCCCGCCAGCTGACTTCGGCCCGCGACCTGGCCATCCTGGCCCGCGCCGTGATGCGCGACTATCCGCAGTACTACCGCTACTTCGGCCTGCACGACTGGGCCTACAACGGCCGCGACTACCGCAACACCAACGGGCTGCTGCACTCCGGCCTGGGCTACGACGGCATGAAGACGGGCTACACCAATGCGTCAGGCTACAACCTGGCCGCCTCGTCGGTGCGCGACGGCAAGCGGCTGATCACCATCGTCCTGGGCGGCCGCTCGACCGCCAGCCGCAACCAGCACGTCGCGGCCCTGATGGACACCGGCTTCGAGGTCGAGCGCGCCCGCTCGAACGGCCAGCTGATCCAGGTGGCCCAGACCTATTTCGAGTCCAAGGGCTTCGGCATCGGCCCGGACAACTCCGCCCCGTTCCAGTACGCCTCGGTCAGCGGCGAGGACGACGACGACGGCGCGGTCGCCTACACCGCCCTGGCGGCCGCGACACCCCCAGCCCACGCGCGTGACCCCCTGCCCCGTCGGAACGCCCGCCCCGCCCCGATCCAACGCAAAAGCCGAAGGCCGCCCGGCCGACGTGACCGCCATCCTGAACGGCG
>NZ_JBNFOJ010000372.1:0-2467 GCF_057364705.1 Brevundimonas sp. CURTG3B2_SDJG | reverse complement strand
GTCGCCGGCGGCCCGCGCCGCGGCCCAGGCCGGCGCCCAGGCCGTGGTCCTGGACGACGGCCACCAGAATCCCGCCCTGAGGAAGGCGCTCAGCCTCATCGTCGTCGACGGCGAGACCCGCGACGGCGAATGGCCCTTCGGCGACGGCTCGGTCTTCCCCTCCGGTCCGATGCGCGAGCCGCTGAAGGCGGGGCTCGCCCGCGCCGACGCCGTCGTCCTGCTGATGCCCTCGGACCTGGACGCGCCCGACCCCGAACTGCTGGAGGCGTTCGGCGCCCTGCCCGTCTTCGTCGCCCGGCTCCAGCCCGCCGGCCCGCCGCCGCCCGGCCCGCTGATGGGCTTCGCCGGCATCGCCAAGCCCTGGAAGGTCGAGCGCTCCCTGAAGGCCGCCGGCGCGATCCTCGCCGACTTCGCCCCCTTCCCCGACCACGCCCCCTACCGCGAGGACGACTTGCGCTTCCTCCAGGACCGCGCCGAGATGCTGGGCGCCGCCCTGGTCACCACCGAGAAGGACTGGGCGCGTCTGCCGCCCGAGTGGCGCGCGCGGGTGGCCTCATGGCCGGTCAAGGCCGTGTTCGACGACGAGGCGGGGTTCGCGGCGCTGCTGACTCAGCAACTTGCCCTGGCGTAGGCTGAGGCGAGGCCTGAAGCGACCCGCGCAGCTTCGTCGCTCCTTCCTAACCGTCGCTGGCCCCGGAACGTGCCTTCATCACCCTGCTCGCCACCAGGCAAACGACGCCGCCGAAGGCTGCGCCCACAAGAACACCGACCGCTCGCCAGGAAAACTCGGTCATAAGCAGCGGTATGGCGAACAACGCGATGACGGCGATGATCGCCAAGCCACCGAGATGAACGATGTCGGCGGCACTCTTTCGCTTCATTCCCAGCACCTCGATCTCTGTTTCGATGGGCGAGACCGCCTACTCCGCCCGAAACACCTCGCCGCCCTTCATCACGAAGCTGACGCGCTCCAGCACCGTCACGTCGCTCAGCGGGTCGCCGCGCACCGCCACCAGGTCCGCCGGCATGCCCACCGCGATCCGTCCGGCCTGGTCCGAGATCTTCAGGTGCGCCGCCGCGTTCACGGTCGCCGTCTGGATCGCCTCCAGCGGCGTCAGCCCGGCCCGCACCAGCAGGCCGAACTCCTGGGCGTTGTCCCCGTGGGCCGAAACGCCCGAGTCCGTGCCGAACGCGATCCTGACCCCGCCCTCGTGCGCCCGGCGCGCCATGTCCAGCATCTTCGGCCCCACCTCCAGCGCCTTGGCCGTCTGGGCGGGGGTGAAGAAGTTGTCCGGGCCGGACGCGATCCGCGCCACATAATCCCCCGCCATCAGCGTCGGCACCAGATAGACGCCCTCGCGCCGGAACAGCCGGATCGACTCGTCGTCCAGATAGGTGCCGTGCTCGATCGAGTCGCCGCCGGCCCGCAGGAAGCTGTTGATGCCGTCCACGCCATGAGCATGGGCCGTCACCTGGCGGCCCATCTGGTGCGCGGCGTTGACGATGGCGGCCAGCTCCGCGTCCGAAAACTGCTGGTTCAGCCCCGCCGCCGTATTGGACAGCACCCCGCCGGTGGCGGTGATCTTGATGATGTCGGCCCCGGCCCGCACCTGCAGCCGCACCGCCCGCATGCAGTCCTCCGGACCCGAGCAGATGCTCTCGCCGGTGAACAGGTGCATGATGTCGTCGCGGTAGCCGTTCACGTCGCCGTGGCCCCCGTGGATCGACACCGCCTCGCCCGAGGCGATGATCCGCGGCCCGTCAACGTCGCCCCGCCGGATCGCGTCGCGCAGGGCGAAGATCGCCTCGTTCGTCGCTCCCAGGTCCGCCACCGTCGTGAATCCGGCCCGCAGCGTCCGGCCGGCGTAGCGCGCGCCGACGAACGCCTGCTCGGCGTCGGACTGGGTCACCCCCTCCAGCCGCGAGTTCGGGTTCTGCTGGCCGGTCAAATGCACGTGGCTGTCGATCAGCCCCGGCAGGACGAACTGGTCCCTCAGGTCGACGACCGCGCCCTCTCCGACGAACCCGTCGCGGACCTCCACGACCTGGTTCCCTCGGATCACGAGAGTTTTATCGCGCTGCACGGTCCCGGTCGCGGGATCGGCCAGAAGCCGCCCCACTTGGACGAACGTGGTTCCCGCCTCGGGCGAACCGGGAGGCGACGCGGGGGTTTGGGCGGCGGCCGCCGTGGCCACGCAGACGGCCAGGGCCGCCACAATCGACGTGATCGACTTCACGAAATCCTCCCTGCACAGGGTCGCCACCTTACCCGTCCCCCGCTTTCCGCCAAGGCTCAGGTTTGCCTTTGGCGGCCTCGTTTTTGAAAAACAACCCCGTCACTTCCCTGTGAAAAACATGCGAGGGGGCGTCGCATGCGGCTTTGCGAGACGTGGATTCATCCTGGCGCGCCGCCTCTGTCGGGTTGCGCCGCTCGGCCGCCGCCGCGCCGCGCGTGCAGCAGGCGCTG
>NZ_JBNFOJ010000371.1:0-2474 GCF_057364705.1 Brevundimonas sp. CURTG3B2_SDJG | reverse complement strand
GGCCGCATCTCCGCCGGGCGCCGCGTCGTAGGCCGGAGCCGGATCGGGCGTCGACGGCCCTCGGCGCCGCCTTCCTTGACCGAGGCGAAGTCCAGTCGGTCCGCGGTGCGGGCGCGGCAGTCGAACCGCCACCACGACCAGCCGCCCCAATAGGTCTGGCCGCCGACCTGGAAATCCTCTTCCGCCACCTGGAAGGCGCGCATCCGCACCCCGTCGCCGTCCGGCCGGATCGAAGCGAGGTCCGCCAGCACCGCGAACCGTCCGACGCCGGTCAGCACCAACCGTTGCCCGTCCTGACGCGCCGCCGGCTCGGCCCCGGCGGGGCCTGCGGTCAAGATCGTCGCAAGGATGACCAGGGGGATCACGCGTTTCATCGGCCGATCGTAACCGGACGTTGACCGCGCGGCGAGTAGGCTCCACGCCATGACGCGCTTCATGACCCTGGATTTCGCCGCCGGAGACCGCGCCGCCCTGCTGGGCCAGGTCGCCGCCCTGGCGCGCGGGAAAGGCTACGGGTTCGTCGTCACGCCCAACGTCGATCACGTCATCAAGCTGATGGACGGCCGCGTCTCCCGCGAGGTCTACGGCGACGCCGATCTGAAGATCTGCGACAGCCGCATCCTGGCCCATCTGGCCCGGCTGCGCGGCAAACGGCTGGATGTCTATCCCGGCTCGGACATGACCGCGGACCTGCTGGCTGCGGAGCACGACCTGACGATCGGCGTCTTCGGTCCGTCGCGCGAGGCCTTCGACGACCTGACCGCCCGCTATCCGAACCGGCGCTTCACCTTCATCGAGGCGCCGATGCTGACGCCGGGAACGCCGGCGTGGATCGAGGCGGTGGACGCCGCCGCCCGCGCCGACTGGGACGTGCTCTTGGCCTGCGTCTCCTTTCCCAAGCAGGAGCTGTTCGCCCACGCGCTGAAGGCGGCCGGCCGCAAGACGGGCGTGACCCTGTGCGTCGGGGCCTCGGTGGACTTCCTGACCGGCCGCCAGCACCGCGCGCCGAAGGTCTTCCAGCAGTTGTCGCTGGAATGGCTGCACCGGCTGCTGAGCCAGCCGCGTCGAATGTTCCGCCGCTACGTGATCGAGGGACCGGCGATCTTCGGGCTTTTCCTCAAGCACGAGGTGCTGGGCTCCTAGTTCCTCCCCTTCAGGGGAGGGGGACCATGCGAAGCATGGTGGAGGGGCGTTTGACCCAAGCCCGTTCCAAGTTCCTCCGCCGACGAGGAGGGGGTAACTCGGATTCTATGTTAAGTTGTGCGCATGATCGCGCCTAACAACACCATCCAGAGCGCCCGCGAACTCCGGCGTAGGCTCTCGCTGCCTGAAGGCCTGATGTGGCGAGCCCTGCGCCGCAAAGGCCTGGCGGATCTGCGCTTCCGCCGGCAGCACCCGATCGGTCCCTACATCCTCGACTTCTACTGCCACGAACTGAAGCTGGCCGTGGAGATCGACGGCCAGACCCACGATCACCCCGATCGGTTCGCGCATGACCGGCGACGGACGGACTGGCTGAACCAACAGGGCGTTCGGGTGATCCGGCTCGCCGCGCGGGATGTGTTGTCTGATCTGGACGCGGCGCTGGGATTCATCCGGAGGTCCGCGGGGCGGTGAGACCCCTCCACCATGCTTCGCATGGTCCCCCTCCCCCGTTGGGGGAGGAACTCTCTCAGCTACGCCACCAGCGTCTCCGCCTGGGTCAGGTCGACGCTGACCAGCTGGCTCACCCCGCGCTCGGGCATGGTGACGCCGTACAGGCGGTCCATGCGGCTCATGGTCACCGGGTTGTGGGTGATGACGATGAAGCGGGTGTCGGTGCGGTTGCGCATCTCGTCCAGCATCCGGCAGAAGCGATCGACGTTGGCGTCGTCCAGCGGGGCGTCGACCTCGTCCAGCACGCAGACCGGGGCGGGGTTGGCCAGGAAGACGGCGAAGATCAGGGCGGCGGCGGTCAACGCCTGCTCGCCGCCGGACATCAGGCTCATCACCGCCAGCCGTTTGCCGGGCGGGCAGGCGTAGATCTCAAGGCCCGCCTCCAGCGGATCGTCGCTCTCGACCAGCTTCAACTCGGCCTGGCCGCCGCCGAACAGGGCCTCGAACAGGGCCTTGAAGTTGTCGTTGATGATGTCGAAGGCGGCGATCAGGCGCTCGCGGCCCTCGGCGTTGAGTTCGTCGATGCCGTCGCGCAGCTTGGCGATCGCCTGGGTCAGGTCGAGCGCTCGACCTTCATCGACTGCAGGCGGTCGCCGTATTCGTTAGCCTCCTCCTCGGCCAGCAGATTGACCGCGCCCAGGGCCTCGCGTTCGCGTTCCAGGCCGAACAGCAGGCTTTCGGCGCCGGCGGCGTCCGGGGGGCGGGCGATGGCGTCGTCGGTCAGCTTCCGGCCCAGCTCCTCGGGCGACATCTGCGCGGTCTCGCGCACGTTGGTCTCGGCGTCGGCCAGCTTCTCGGCGGCGGCTTCGGATCGCGCC
>NZ_JBNFOJ010000370.1:0-2493 GCF_057364705.1 Brevundimonas sp. CURTG3B2_SDJG | reverse complement strand
GCCGCCTACGCCCTGCGCCCGGATATTCCCAGTGCCCTGAAGCTGGCCGAGGTCCACCTGGCGCGCCAGGAGGTCGAGCCCGCCTCGCGCCTGCTGGACGCGGTCCTCGCCGCCGCCCCGTCCGACCACGGGCGCGCTCAGCCTGCGGGCCGTGGCCTGGCGATTGGCCGGGGATCTGCGAGGGGGCCAGCTCTACGACTACGACGCCATGGTCGGCGCCTGGACCATCGACACCCCGGCGGGCTGGCCGACGCTCCAGGCCTATCTGGCCGACCTGGCGCCGGCCCTGCGCGGCCTGCACGGGCTGAAGACCCATCCGGTCGGCCAGAGCCTGCGCCACGGCTCCCAGACCAGCGCGCTCCTGACCGCCAGCGACGATCCGGCCGTCCGCGCCTTCTTCCAGGCCGTCGACGGCCCGATCCGGCGTCATCTCGAGCGGATGGGCCGTGGCGACGACCCCCCTCGCCGCCGCAACACCGGCGGCATACCGCATCTCCGGCGCCTGGTCGGTGCGGCTTCGGCCCGGCGGCTTCCACGCCGCCCACGTCCACCCTGGCGGCTGGCTCTCGTCGGCCTGCTACATCGACCTGCCCGACGCCGTTCAGGGCGAGGATCGGCAGGGCTGGATCGGCTTCGGCGGCCCGCCCTTCGCCCCCGACCTGCCGCACGAACGGTTCGAAAAGCCCGAGCCGGGCAAGCTGGTGCTGTTTCCTTCCTATATGTGGCACGGCACCGTCCCCTTCGGCGGCGACCAGAGCCGCCTCACCATCGCCTTCGACATCGTGCCCGCGTGACCCGACCCCTCGCCATCTTCGACATCGACGGCACCCTGGTGGACAGCCGCGCCTCCATCCATCGCGCCGCCTGCGAGGCCGCCCGCGACCTGGGCCTGCCCGAGCCGGAGTACGACCGCGTCCGCCAGATCGTCGGCCTGACGCTGGAGCACGCCCTGGCGGTGCTGGAGCCGGACCTGGACCCCGAAGACCTGGCCCGCTTCATCGCCGGCTTCCGCGCCAGCTTCGCCCGCATGCACGCCCAGGGGGTCCAGGAGCCCCTCTATCCCGAGGCGATGACCACGCTCCGCCGCCTGCACCGCGACGGCTGGCGACTGGCGCTCGCGACCGGTCAGAACCGCCGCGGCGTGGCCCGTAACCTGGCGCGCGAGGGCTGGGCCGACCTGTTCCTGTCCGCCCACTGCGCCGAGGACGGTCCCGGCAAGCCCGACCCGGCCATGCTGCACGCCGCCATGACCGCTTGCGACGCCGACCCCGCCCGCACCGTCATGATCGGCGACACCGCCCACGACGCCCGGATGGCCGTTAACGCCGGCGTCCATCCGCTGGGCGTCGCCTGGGGTTTCCACACCGTCGAGGAGCAGCTCGCCGCCGGCGCCCGGCATGTGTCCTCGACCTTCGGCGAACTGAGCGTCGTGCTGGACGGCTTCGCCGCCCGCGCCGCCTGAGACCGCGAAAGGCCCGACCATGCCGCACATCCCGCCGCTCGATCCCACGTCGCCGCCGCAGCTTCCGCGAGGCCGAGGATCGGCTGAAGCGGTTCTGGACGGCCGTCGACGTGGCGGAAGGGGAGGGGGCCAAGGGGGTTGAGTGGACCGTCCTGCTGGACGGCCGCGCGCCCAGGACGCCCGCCGGCGCCAAGCTGACCCTGCCGACCCAGGCCGCCGCCCGCCTCGTGGCCGAGGAATGGGCCGCCCAGGGCGAGTTCGTCGATCCGGCGACCATGCCGGCGACCCGCCTGGCCTCGACCGCCATCGACCGGGTCTCCCAGGCCCGCGAGCCCGTCGCCGACGAGATCGCCGCCTACGCTGGCTCGGACGCCATCTGCTACTACGCCGACGCCCCGGCCAGCCTGGTCGAGATGCAGGCCCGCGGCTGGGAGCCGTGGCGCGAATGGGCGGCGGACATCCTGGGCGTCCGCCTCGATCCCGCCCACGGCGTCATCCACCACGCCCAGGACCCCGCCGCCATCGCCCGTGTCCGTGACCTGGCTCTCGAACTCGACGACTTCGCCCTGACCGGCTTGGCCACGGCGGTCCCCCTGTTCGGCTCCGCGGTCCTGGGCCTGGCCCTCCAGCGCGGCGCGCTGTCCGGCGATGGGGCGTTCGACCTCTCCCGCATCGACGAACATTTCCAGGAAAGTCAGTGGGGCGTGGACGAAGAGAACGCGCTGCGCACCGCCGCCCGCCGCGCCGAAGCCCAGCTGCTCGACCAGTGGTTCCGGGCGCTGGCTTGGCGTTAGGTTCAATCGACGTTCAGTCGACAGCCTTCACGCCTATCCCAACCCTTGTCCCCGTCATGGCCGGGCCTGTCCCGGCCATCCATGATCGCGACCAGCGACCTGGAGGTTTCGACTCCGGCCCTTCGCGTTCATGGATTCCCGGCGGGTTCACCCCTCGGGCGAGGCCGCGCAAGCGGCGCGACCCGGGGGCCGGGAATGACGGGTTTGAATGTCGATTGAACCCAGTCCTTCATTCCT
>NZ_JBNFOJ010000369.1:0-2494 GCF_057364705.1 Brevundimonas sp. CURTG3B2_SDJG | reverse complement strand
GGCCGCCCCTGCCCGCGGCGCGCGGACCGGGCGACCTGCCAACAACAGGCGTCACCGCCCGGCGCGCCGAAAACCGGCCGCGCGGAGCGTTCGCCTTTCGCCGAAACACACACCCTCACGGTCTCCGGGCGAAGGCCCGGACGCTCCGCCCAGCCTCCCAACCTCGCCCCGACCGGCGAGGACGAAGACGCATGCCTTCTCTCTCCCCTCCTGGGGAGGGTGGCTCGCGCAGCGAAACGGGGGGAAGCCCAAGAAGAACCGCGCTCGCGGATACGAACCCACCCTGTCGTCGCTTCGCGCCGACGTCCCTCCCTCTTCGGGGGAGGGAGAACGCCGACCCCGTCGTGTCCTTCGTGGCTTTCCTTTCTTCGTGGCCTTGGTGTGAACCCACCCAGGCCGGATACGAGCGCCGGACCCCCTCCGCCGACCCCTAAAAACCTCGCAATTCCGCCCGGTTTTCCTATATCTTGCGGGTTCCGGCGCGGATCAGATTCGCGCCCTCATCCCGGCCCCTCGAAGGCGCCCGAACGACCGATTCCAGGGCCCGCGAACGGGCCGCTTCACCGACGATTTGATGACCGATCAGACTCCCGACGACGCTGTCGCCCCGGCCGAATACGGCGCCGATTCCATCAAGGTCCTGAAGGGCCTGGACGCCGTCCGCAAACGCCCGGGCATGTACATCGGCGACACCGACGACGGCTCGGGCCTGCACCACATGGTCTACGAGGTGGTCGACAACGCCATCGACGAGGCCCTGGCCGGCCACGCCGATCTGGTCGAGGTCATCCTGAACGCCGACGGCTCGGTCACCGTCACCGACAACGGCCGCGGCATTCCGACCGCCATCCACGCCGAGGAAGGCGTCTCGGCGGCCGAGGTCATCATGACCCAGCTGCACGCCGGCGGTAAGTTCGACCAGAACTCCTACAAGGTCTCGGGCGGCCTGCACGGCGTCGGCGTCTCGGTGGTCAACGCCCTGTCCGACTGGCTGAAGCTGGTCATCTTCCGCGACGGCAAGCGCCACGAGATGCGCTTCGAGCGCGGCGACACCGCCGAAAGCCTGAAGGTCACCGGCGACGCTCCGATCCGCACCGACGGCGCCAAGGCCGGGGAGCCGCTGACCGGCACCCACGTCACCTTCTATCCCTCCATCACGACCTTCAGCCACATCGACTTCGACCTGAAGACGCTGGAGCACCGCCTGCGCGAGTTGGCCTTCCTGAACTCGGGCGTGGTCATCAAGCTGCGCGACGACCGGCACGCCGAACCCTTCGAGGAGATCCTGCACTACGAGGGCGGGGTGGAGGCCTTCGTGCGCCACCTGGACAAGTCCAAGTCGCCGATCCTCAAGGACGTCATCGTCATCCGCGGCAGGAAGGACGGGATCGAGCTCGACCTGGCCCTGTGGTGGAACGACAGCTACCACGAGACGATGCTGTGCTTCACCAACAACATCCCGCAGCGGGATGGGGGCACGCACCTGTCGGCCTTCCGCGCGGCCCTGACGCGCGTGATGAGCGGCTACATCGAGCAGGCCGGCGCCGCCCGCAAGGAGAAGGTCTCGGTCTCGGGCGAGGACGCCCGCGAGGGCCTGACCTGCGTCCTCTCGGTCAAGGTCCCGGATCCCAAATTCAGCTCCCAGACCAAGGACAAGCTGGTCTCGTCCGAGGTCCGTCCCGCCGTGGAGGGCCTGTGCCAGGAAGGCCTGTCCACCTGGTTCGAGGAGCATCCGGTCGAGGCCAAGATGATCGTCGCCAAGATCGTCGAGGCCGCCGCCGCCCGCGAGGCCGCGCGCAAGGCCCGCGAACTGACCCGGCGCAAGTCGGCCATGGAGATCTCCTCCCTGCCGGGCAAGCTGGCCGACTGCCAGGAGCGGGATCCCGCCAAGTCCGAACTGTTCATCGTCGAGGGCGATTCCGCCGGCGGCTCCGCCAAGCAGGCGCGCAACCGCGAGAACCAGGCGGTCCTGCCGCTGCGGGGCAAGATCCTGAACGTCGAACGCGCCCGCTTCGACCGCATGCTCAGCTCGGACCTGATCGGCACCCTGATCCTGGCGCTGGGCACCGGCATCGGCCGCGACGACTTCAACGCCGACAAGCTGCGCTACCACAAGATCATCCTGATGGCCGACGCCGACGTCGACGGCGCCCACATCCGGACCCTGCTGCTGACCTTCTTCTACCGGCAGATGCCGGAGCTGATCGAGCGTGGCCATGTCTACATCGCCCAGCCGCCGCTCTACAAAGTCTCCAAGGGCAAGCAGTCGCGCTACCTGAAGGACCAAGCCGAGATGGACGCCTACCTCATCGAGGAGGGATCGTCCGAGGCCGAGCTGGACCTGCCGTCGGGCGAGCGCCGCACGGGCATGGACCTGCAGGCTCTGGTGCGCGAGGCCAAGGCCTTCAAAGGCCGGGGTCGACCGCCTGTCCCAGCGCGCGCCGGCCTTCGCGATCGACAGGCGGACCCTGGCCGGCCTGTTCGCCGGAGGACG
>NZ_JBNFOJ010000368.1:0-2515 GCF_057364705.1 Brevundimonas sp. CURTG3B2_SDJG | reverse complement strand
AGGGCGCGCCGTCCGCTGGAGATCGCCGACCCGGTCGCTGGACGCCTTGACGGCGAAGCGGTTGTCGATGGCCACGCCCAGCACCGCCGCGCCCGCCGCGGCCAGCAGGGCGAAGATCAGGAGGGCGATCAGCACCTCCACCAGGGTGAAGCCGGCGCGCGCCCTCATGACGCCCGCGCCCGGAACAGGGTGCGGTCCGCCGCCTGTCCTTCGTCGTCCACGACCCGCACCTCGATGCGCAGGATGTCCGGATCGTCGGTCGCCAGGACCGTCCGGGTCCAGCGCCAGGCCCGGCCGGCCAGCTCGGTTCGTCCCGAGGTCTCCCCCTCGGGCACCTGAAGGGACACGGCGGCCTCGACCGCGACGTTCTCGGCCACCACCCCGCCCAGCGTCCGGGTCTCGACCCGCGCCGCCGACCGGGTGTTCTCGCCCGCCAGGTTCAGCAGGGCCATAGCCGCCAGGCTGAAGACGGCGAGCGCGACCAGCATCTCCACCAGGGTGAAGCCGTCGCGGGCCCGGCGAGGGCGAGGATCAACCATTGATCGACACCTGACCGGCCCCGTCGACCACGACGGTACGGGCGCCGCCGTCGCGGGCTAGCGTCAGCGAGACCGGATCGGCCGTTCCGGTCGGGTCGAACACCACGCGCGCGGGCTCGATCGAGGCGGTCAGGGCGGTTCCCGCCTGCCAGGTTTCGTCCTTGAAGGGACCTTCGCGAAGAGGGCTCCAGACCGCGCCGTCGAAGGACGAGAAGGCGTAGCCCGTCGCCGTCGCCTCGACCGCGATCGGCCGGTTGCTCAGCACGGCCTCGTCGCGCGCGGCGACCAGGCGGGCGGCGAGGCGCTCGGCCTCCTGGCCCACCGCCGGGCGCGGATCGGGCATGGACAGCACCACCGCCCCCGCCGCCAACCCGATGATGGCGACGGTCATCAGCAGTTCGACGAGCGTAAACCCTGGGCGGGCGGCCCGGGTTTAGCCCTGCCAGTTGCCGAGGTCCGCGTCATTGCCCTCGCCCCCTTCCTTGCCGTCGGCGCCGTACGAAAAGACGTCGAACTGGCCGCCGTGAGCGCTGGCGCGGCGGTACTGGTAGGGATTGCCCCAGGGATCCTCGGGCAGGCGGCGCACATAGCCGCCCTGCCGGTAGCGCTCAGGGCGCGCCAAGTCCGCCGGAGCCGAGACGAGGGCCTGCAGCCCCTGCCGGTCGTCCGGGAAGACCAGGTTGTCCAGGCGGTAGGTCTCGATCGCTTGTTCCAGAGTCGAGATGTCGGCCCGCGCCTTGCCGACCATGGCCTTGTCCTGACTGGGCAAGACGTTGATGGCCACCACGGTGGCGAGCAGGCCGATGATCACGATCACCACCATCAGCTCGACGAGCGTGAAGCCCGCGCGCTTGCGACGCCGAGCGGTTTTCTTCTTGGATTCGGTCATCACGGCGTTCTTTCTCAACCCATGGCGAGGGTGTTGATCTGCAGGATGGGCAACAGGATCGACAGGACGATCAGGGCGACGACGCCGCCCATCACCACGATGATCGCCGGCTCCAGCAGGCTCAGCATCACGGCGGTGAAAGTCGCGAACTCGCGCTCCAGGTAGTCGGCGGCCCGCTCCAGCATCGGCTCCAGCCGGCCGCTCCCTTCGCCGGAGGCGGTCATGTGGACCAGGATCGGCGGGAAAACGCCGGCGCGGCGCATGGCGGCGGACAGCCCCCCGCCCTCACGCACGGCGTCGGCCATGCTCTCGGTGGCCTGACGCAGCGCGCGGTTGCGGATGGTGCGGGCGGTGATGGTCAGGCCTTCCAGGACCGGCAGACCGGCGCTGATCATAGTCGACAGGGTGCGGGCCATCTTGGCCCCGTGCAGGTCCCGCGTCAGACGGCCGATCAAGGGCAGCTTCAGGACGGCGGCGTCGGCCTTCAGGCGGAGGTCCGGATTGCGCAGCAGCGCCGCCCCTGCGACGGCCCCCGCAGCCAGGATCAGGGCCAGAAGCCACCCCCAGTTCCGCATCAGGTCCGACACGCCGATGACCAGCCGGGTCAGCAGCGGCAGGGTCTGGTTCATGCTGTCGAACTGGTCGACGACCTTGGGCACGACGAAGGTCATAAGCGCGACGATCACGCCTAGCGCCACCGCCGCCAGGACGGAAGGATAGACCAGGGCGGTGATCACCTTGCCGCGCACCTGCTGATCGCGCTCCAGCCCGTCGGCCAGACGCTCCAGGATCGGAGCCAGGGCGCCCGACTGCTCGCCCGCCGCGACCATGGCCCGGTAGAGCGGCGGGAAGGCCGCGCCCTGGCGGCCCATGGCTTCCGAGAGGCGAAGGCCCTCCATCACGCCGGCGTGCACCCCCTCGAGCGTATGCCGGACAACCGGACGGTCGGCCTGCAGCGCGATGGTGCGCAACGCCTCCTCGATGGGGGCGACGGTGACCAGGGTGGCGAGCTGGCGGGTGGTCAGGCCAAGGTCCGCGCGTCGAGGCGGCCGCCCTTCCGGCCGGCGGCGCGGGCCATGCCCCGTGG
>NZ_JBNFOJ010000367.1:0-2518 GCF_057364705.1 Brevundimonas sp. CURTG3B2_SDJG | reverse complement strand
GCCGCGCGTCCCGGCCCCGAAGCCGCCCGTCGAGGCGCGGCCGGACCGGATGTCGGTGACCCGGGTCGAGGAGTGGGGTGCGCCGACCCCTACGCCACCTACGCCCGCTTCATCCTGAAGCTGTTCCAGCTGGCTCGGCCCGACGAGCGGGTCGACGCCCGCATTCGCGGCACGGCCATCCACGACGCCCTGCACCGGTTCGCCCTGCAGTGGGACGCCGAGGGCGCGGCGAACGGCCCGGAGCGGTTCGCGGACCTGTACCTGAAGGCCCTGCTGGAGGCCGGCATGCCGTCGTCGGCCCTGGCGCGGGAGACCGTGCTGGGGCGTAACGCCGGGGTCTGGGCGACCGAGTGGGAGGCCGCCCGGCGGGCCGGCTCCCCCCGCGTCCTGCTGGAGGAGTCCGCGGAATGGCCGATCGCGCTGGAGGGCGGCGGCCGCTTCACCCTGACCGCCAAGGCCGACCGGCTGGAGGTGCGCGACGGCCGGCTGTCGGTGATCGACTTCAAGACGGGCGCGGCGCCCAGCGCCAAACAGGTCCAGACCGGCTTCTCGTCCCAGCTGCCGCTGACCGCCGCCATGGCCCGGGCGGGCGCATTCGGGCCTTCGGGACAGGGCGAACCGCATGAATTGCTTTATGTCTCGGTCACGGGACGAAGCCCGCCGCGCGGTCGAGGACCGCAGCGGCGAGACCGGGGCCGCCGACGCGGCGGACCAGGCGGTCGCCGGCCTGATCGAACGGGTCCGGGACTACGCCCGGCCCGAGCGGGCCTACGCCTCGCGCACCGCCCCGGCCTTCGCCCAGCGGTCGGTGTCGGACTACGACCACCTGGCCCGGGTGGCCGAATGGTCCACCGCCGGCGAGGGGGAGGAGGGGGCATGACCGGCGCGCCCGACCCCCAGGTCCTGGCCGCCGACCCTGCGGTCAACGCCTTCGTCATGGCCAACGCCGGCTCGGGCAAGACCACCACCCTGGTCTCGCGCGTGGCCCGGCTGCTGCTGGGCGGATCGCGGCCCGACGCGGTGCTGTGCCTGACCTTCACCAAGGCCGCCGCCGCCGAGATGCAGCGCCGGCTCTACGAGCGGCTGGGCCAGTGGGCGGTGGCCCCGGACGCGGACCTGCGCCGCGAACTGGGCGAACTGGAGCAGCGCGACCCCGCCGCCTACGACCCCCGGCCCTGTCGCGGCCCGGCACCCTGTTCGCCCATGCGCTGGAGACGCCGGGGGGCTGAAGATCCAGACCCTGCACGCCTTCTGCGAACAGCTTCTGAGGCGTTTCCCGATCGAGGCCGGGGTGTCGCCCCTGTTCCGCGTGGTCGACGACGTCGAGGCCGAGGCCATCCGGGTCCGCGCCCGCGACCGGGTGGCCGAGCGGTCCCTGGCCGGCGATCCCGGCCTATCCGAGGCCTATGCGGTGATGGCCGGAAAGCTGGACTTCCAGGCCTTCGAGGCGATGTTCGTGCGTTTCGAGGAGAAGCGGGCCGAGATCGCGGCCTGGGTCGCCGCGGACGGCGGGCCCGCGACCCTGGCCGACCGCATCGCCGCCCTGGTCGGGGTGGATGTCCTGGAGGATCCCGTCGCGGTGGAGACGGCGGCCGTGGCGGCGCTCGACGTGGGCGCCTGGTTCTCGGCGGCCGAGGCCTTGTCGCGAGGCTCGGAGAAGAGCGACCAACCCCTGGGTCGTCAGATGCAGGCGGTCGCCGAGGCGGTTCAGGCGGGCGCGGGGCCGATCGAGGCGGTCCGGGCGGTCTTCTTCACCCGGAAGGGAGAGCCCAAGGCCCGCCTGGCCACCAAGGCGGTCGACGCAGCGGCCCAGGACTGGATGTCTCGGGAACAGGACAGGCTTGCCGAGGCCTTCGGTCGAGCCGTCGCCTGCCGGGTCGGGTGGGACACCCTCTACGCCCTGACGCTGGCCGTCACCTACGCCCGCGAATACGAAACCGCCAAGGCGGCGCGCGGGGCCCTGGATTTCGCCGACCTGATCAGCGCCGCGCTGAAGCTGCTGACCGACCAGGCGACCGGCGCGGCCTGGGTGCTGTACAAGCTCGACGGCGGCGTGGACCACATCCTGGTCGACGAGGCCCAGGACACCTCGCCCGAACAGTGGGGCATCGTCCGCGCCCTGGCCGACGAGTTCTTCCACGGCGTCGGCGCGCGCGACGACGGCGTCCAGCGCACCCTGTTCGTGGTGGGCGACGAGAAGCAGTCGATCTTCTCGTTCCAGGGCGCGGCGCCCGAACGCCTGCTGTTCGAAAGCCAGAGCTACCGGCGGCTGGTCGAAGGCGTCGGCCGCCGTTTCGAGAGCGTGAACCTGCTGCAGTCCTGGCGCTCCACGCCCGAGGTGCTGGCCTTCGTCGACCGGGTCTTCTTCGACGCCGAGCGGGCGCGAGCCCTCAGCCCCGGCCGCGGCTTGATCGGGGACCGCGAGGACGCGGTGGTGCGCCACCAGGCGGCGCGGGGCGACGGGCCGGGAACGATGACGTTCTGGGGACGCCGAACAGGAGGCCCCCCGGCGGATGAG
>NZ_JBNFOJ010000366.1:0-2524 GCF_057364705.1 Brevundimonas sp. CURTG3B2_SDJG | reverse complement strand
CAGCCCCGGCCAGGCCGCTCCGGCCCCCAGGGCCCCAGCCCCCCGTACGGCCTCGCCGCCGCCGTCGCCGACCGACCCCGCGGGAGGGACCGAATGAGACGCCCGGTCGCGGTCCGCGTCGTCGGGCCGATGCAGTGGATCGTCTATCCGGCCCTGATCACCGCCGCCGTCACCTTCGTGCTGGCCACGCCGGTGAAGGTGTTCGGCTTCAGCCTGCCCGAGCCGATCATCCCCATGGTCCTGGCCTTCGCCTGGCCGCTGATCCGCCCGTCGATCGTCGCGCCGGTGGTGCTGATGGCCCTGGGCCTGTTCCTGAACTTCATCCTTGGCGGGACCCTGGGTCTGTGGTCGCTCAGCCTGCTGGCCATCTACACGGTGGTGCTGGTCTCGCGCAGCTTCCTGATCGGCCAGGACACGGCCGTGCTGTTCGTCTGGTACGCCGCCTGCTGCGGCCTGGCCTTCCTGCTCGCCTATCTGATCACCACGGTCATCGCCGGCACGCCCCCCAGCCTGCTGGCCTTGGTCGGCCAGGTGGTCCCGACCTTGCTGCTGTTTCCGTTCGCCGACCGCATGATCGAGCGGTTCGAGGACGGCGACGTGAGGTTCCGATGAGCTCGGAGCCGTCCATCATCTTCTCGGACCCGAACGAGCGCCAGGGCTCGTTCCTGCGTCGCACCTTCGTGCTGGGCGGCCTGGTCACCCTGGGCGGCCTGGCCCTGACCGGGCGGCTGGCGCAACTGCAGGTCATTCAGTCCCAGGAATACGCCACCGCCGCCTCGGCCAACCAGTTCAACTTCCGCCTGGTGCCGCCGCCGCGCGGGCGGGTGCTGGACCGCAACGGCGTGGTCATCGCCGGCAACCGACCCAGCTTCCGCGTCCTGGTCGTGCGCGACGAGACCAAGGACCTGGACCAGACCCTGGACCTGCTGGGCCGGCTCTTGCCCGACACGCTGGAGCGCCGGCGCTCGATCATCCGCGACGTCAACGCCGCCCCGCGGTTCTCCCCGGTGCCGGTCAAGAGCGACCTGACCTGGGAGGAGTTCGCCCGCGTCAACCTGTACGCCAACGAACTGCCCGGCGTGATGGCCGACATGAACGAGGCGCGCTTCTATCCGTTCGGCGGATCGTTCGCCCACGTCATAGGCTATGTCGCCAAGCCCAACGACCGCGACATCAAGGCCATCAAGGACCGCGGGGAGGCCGTCCCCGAGATTCTGTACAATCCTGGCTTCCGCATCGGGCGGCAGGGGATCGAGAAGTCGTTCGAGATCGACCTGCGCGGCGAGGCCGGCGGCACCCGGGTCGAGGTCGACGCCAGAGGCCGGGTGGTGGCCGAGGACGTCGGCGGCTCCCGTCCCGCCGTCCCGGGCAAGGACGTCATGCTGACGCTGGACGCCGACGTGCAGAACCGCGCGCTGGAGGTGTTCGGCGACGAGTCCGGGGCCTGCGTCGTCATGGACATCCGCAACGGCGACATCCTGTGCATGACGTCGGCGCCCTCGTTCGACCCGAACCTGTTCGTCGGCGGCGTGCCGACGCGCATCTACCGCGCCCTGGCCGACTACGAGCGCAAGCCGCTCCTGGACAAGGCGATCAACGGCACCTTCCCGCCGGGCTCGACCTTCAAGCCCGCGACCGCCCTGGCCCTTCTCGAAGCCGGGGTCGATCCGGCCCACAGGGTGGTCTGCACCGGCGCCTATCGAACCGGCAACCGCACCCAGCGCTGCTGGGGGGTGCACGGCGCGCAGAACATGCACGACGCCATCAAGAACTCTTGCGACGTCTACTTCTACGCCATGTGCAACCGCGCCGGCGTGGACCGGATCAAGAGCACCGCCGAGAGGCTGGGCTTCTATCAGACCTACGACATCGGCGTGGACAACCAGCGCCGCGGCTTCCTGCCGTCCACCGCCTGGAAGCGCGAGACCTTCCCGCGCGATCCCGTCTGGCATCCAGGCGAAACGACCTCGGTGGCGATCGGCCAGGGGGCGGTGTTGGTGAACGCCCTCCAGCTGGCGGTCTACACCTCGCGCCTCGCCAACGGCCGCAAGGCCATCCAGCCGCGCCTCATCAAGTCGGTGGGCGGGGTCGAGCGCCCCGGTGGCGGCGACGTGCCGGATCTGCCCTTCTCGCGCGAACACCTGGACATCGTCCGCCAAGGCATGATCGCGGTGGCCAATGACACGTCCGGCACCGCCTATCGCCAGTCCCAGCTGGGCCTGGGCGACATCCAGATGGCCGGCAAGACGGGCACGGCCCAGTCGCGGGACTACGGCTCCGGCTCGCGCAAGTCCGACGTCTGGGCGCTGAAGGACCACAACCTGTTCATCGCCTTCGCGCCCGTGGACACGCCGCGCTATGCGGTGGCCGTCATCGTCGAGCACGGCGGCAGGGGCGGGGCCACCGCCGGCGCGCCGCGCGCTCGCGAGGTCATGCGCACCGCCCTTCTGAAGGACCCGGAGATGCGCGACCGGACTCACCCGGCCGCCGCCGCCCGAGCCCGAACGGTCCCGCTCTCCGCAGG
>NZ_JBNFOJ010000365.1:0-2525 GCF_057364705.1 Brevundimonas sp. CURTG3B2_SDJG | reverse complement strand
GGCGGCGGCGCCTCGAAGGCGGCGCGGGCCGGGGCCGGGTCGAACAGATAGCCTTCCAGATAGACGATCTCGCTGGCGCCGATCAGGGCCGCGTCGATGTCGCCGACGGTCAGCTGGTTGGCGGCGCCCAGGAAGGTGCACATGGTGCGCTGGCCGTCGGGCGTGACGTTGATCATGCAGACGCCGGTGCCGTGCCCGGCGTCGGCGCCTCCGGCCAGGACCGGGGTGTCGAAATGGACGCCGACGGCGTGGATGTCATGGGTGAAGACGCCGCCCAGCTGGTCGTCTGCGACCTTGCCGATGTAGGCGGCGCGACCGCCGAACGAGCCGACGCCGGCGACGGTGTTGCCCGCCGATCCGCCCGAGGCCTCGACCCCCGCGGCCATGGCGGCGTAGAGCGCGGCGCTGCGGTCGGCGTCGACCAGCTGCATCGATCCCGCGGTCAGGCCCTGGGCCTCCAGGAAGGCTGCGTCGCAGGGCGCGAGGACGTCGACGATGGCGTTGCCGACGGCGAGCACGTCGTATTGCGCGGGGGCGGTCTGGGTCATGGGCGGCCCTTAGCCGAGGTCCGGCCCGTCGTCACCCAAAAACCCATAAAGACAGCCTTATGCGATCCGCCGGAGCCGGATAATGAGGGAGGCATGACCCGCATCGCCGTCCTGACCCCCGATCCGTCCGATCCGTCCTACGCCGGCCAATGGCCGAGCGTGCTCGCGCGCCTGTCTCAGGCCCTGGCCGGGGCGGGGGTCTCGGCCGAGCCGACGCCCTGGACCGAGCACGTCGACGACGCTTCGGGGCTGGCCGGCTATCCGCTGGTGCTGCCGCTGATCGTCTGGGGCTACCATCGCGACCACGACCGCTGGATGCGGGCCTGCGCGACCTGGGAGGCGGCGGGGATCAAGATGCTGAATCCGGCTTCGGTGATCGCCTGGAACTCGGACAAGTCCTACCTCGGCCGGCTGGCGGAGCAGGGCGTGGCCATTCCCGACACCGCCTGGATCGACGGCGTCACCCAGGCCGACGTGGACGCGGCGTTCGAGCGGTTCGGCGCCGACACCCTGGTGATCAAGCCGCGGGTTTCCGGCGGGGCCTGGAAGACGCTGCGGCTGTCGCGCGGCGACCGGCTGGCCGACGCCCCCGAAGGCGCGGCGATGATCCAGCCCTATCTGCCGACCATCGAGACCGAGGGCGAGACCTCGCTGCTGTTCTTCGGCGGCCGGCTCAGCCACGTGGTCAACAAGCGGCCGGTGAACGGCGACTTCCGCATCCAGGTCCAGTACGGCGGCCAGTACGTCGCCCTGCCCGAGCCGCCGGCCGGCGCCCTGGCCCTGGCCGAGAAGACGCTGGCGGCGATCGGCGAGGACCTGCTGTACGCCCGTATCGACATGGCGCCGGACGCGGCCGGAAACTGGCTGCTGATGGAGGCCGAGCTGATCGAGCCGGACTTCTACCTGGGCTCGGCGCCGGACGGCGGGGCGCGGTTCGCCGAGGCGGTGAAGGCGCGGCTCTCGGAGGTTTCGGCGGCGAACTCACGACCCTGATGAAAGGTCTTTGACTTCACTTCCCGTCATCCTCGGGCTTGTCCCGAGGATCCATGGGTGGGGACGTTCGAGCCGTGTCTGGTCCCCTCCCTCGTCGAACCCACTCCGGATCGCATCTCCGGCCGAAGTGGATCCTCGGGACAAGCCCGAGGATGACGGTTTGTGGGTTCACAGCTCACGCCGCCTCGCCCAGCGCCATCAGCCCCGCCCGGCTGGGGCACAGGTCGGCGATCACGCAGGCCGAGCATTTCGGCTTCCGGGCCGTGCAGGTGTAGCGGCCGTGCAGGATCAGCCAGTGGTGGGCCTTGGGCAGCCAGGTCTCCGGCACGATCCTGTGCAGCTGCGCCTCGACCTTGTCGGGCGTCGAGGCGTTGGCCAGGCCCAGGCGGTGCGAGACGCGGAACACATGGGTGTCCACCGCGATCGCCGGCTCGACGCCCATCTCGTTCAGAACCACGCTGGCGGTCTTGCGGCCGACGCCGGGCAGGGCCTGGAGAGCTTCACGCGTCAGCGGAACCTCGCCGCCGTGCTGTTCCAGTACGATGCGGCTCAGCGCGATGACGTTCCTGGCCTTGCCGCGATACAGGCCGATCGAGCTGATGAAGGGGATCAGGCCTTCCTCGCCCAGCGCCAGCATCTTCGCCGGGGTGTCGGCGACCTTGAACAGCTTGTCGGTGGCCTTGTTGACGCCGACGTCGGTGGCCTGGGCCGAGAGGGCCACAGCGACCACGAAGGTGAAAGGGTTGGTGTAGTTCAGCTCGGTCTTCGGATCGGGCATGACCCCGGACAGACGCTCGAAGATCGTCTCGACCCGGTCCTCGTCCGGCGGCCAGCGCAGGACCGGCACGCTCGCGCCGGTCATGACGGCGGGGCGTTTTGGGGGCCGCGCGCCTTCGCGGGGGCGGATCTTGGCGGACTTCATGTCCCTTCGTCGCGAGCGGCGGGTCCGGGGGTCAAGGCCAAGCGCCGCCAGCGCCTCCCGCG
>NZ_JBNFOJ010000364.1:0-2539 GCF_057364705.1 Brevundimonas sp. CURTG3B2_SDJG | reverse complement strand
CGGCGCGGGCGCAGCTGAGCGAGCAGGCTGGGGCGGAGGCGGGGGGAGCGACGCAAGCGCAGCCGCGACGTGCGCCCGCTGGGCCGGATCTGGCCCTACGCCTGGCGCCACAAGGGCCACGCGATCATGGCGGGCTTCTGGCTGGTGATGTCCACGACCGCGTCGCTGAGCCTGACGGCGGCGGCCCGCGGCGCGATCGACCACGGCTTCGAGGACGGCGGCGCGCGACTGAATCTGTGGTTCCTGCTGCTGGGCGCGGTGGCTCTGTTCCTGGGCGCGGCGACGGCCATCCGGTACTATTTCGTCACCAAGACCGGCGAGCGGGTCATCGCCGACCTGCGCAAGGGGCTGTTCGAGCGCATCCTGACGCTGGACCCGGCCTTCTACGCGAAGATGCGCACCGGCGAGGTGCTGTCGCGGCTGACGACCGACATCGCCCTGGTGGAGACCCTGCTGACCACCTCGGTCAGCTATGCGCTGCGCAACCTGCTGACCCTGATCGGCGGAACGGCGATGCTGTTCTTCGTGTCGCCCAAGCTGACCGGCCTGGTCATGCTGGTGGTGCCGCTGCTGCTGGGGCCGCTGTTCCTGTTCGGGCGGCGGGTGCGCAAGCTGACGGTGGCCTCGCAGGACCGGTTCGCCGGGGCGGTGGGCTTCGCCGGAGAGAGCGTGGACGCCATCGAGACGGTCCAGGCCTTCGGGCGCGAGAAGAGCGCCATCGCGCGGTTCGGCGCGGCGGTGGAGGACGCCTTCGGCGTCTCGCTGACCCGGATGCGCGCCCGCGCCCTGATGACGGCCATGATCATCGTGGTGATGTTCGGCGGCGTGACCCTGGTGCTGTGGCTGGGCGCGCAGGACGTGATCGCCGGGCGGATGAGTCCGGGGGCGCTGATCCAGTTCGTGCTGCTGTCGGTGTTCTGCGCCGGCGCGGTGGGGGCGCTGGGCGAAAGCTGGGGCGATGTGCAGAAGGCCGCCGGGGCCATGGAGCGGATCGACGAACTGATGCGCAGCCACCCCGCGACGCCGCGCCCCGGCGCCCAGGGCCCTGCCGGACCCCGCCGTGGGCGAGGTGTCGATGTCGGGCGTGGCCTTCAGCTATCCCGGGCGGCCGGACCTGCCCGCGCTGAAGGGCTTCTCGCTGACCGTGCGTCCTGGCGAGACGGTGGCCCTGGTAGGGCCGTCGGGCGCGGGCAAGTCGACCGTCTTCCGCCTGCTGCTGCGCTTCTACGACCCCCAGTCCGGCGTGGTCGCCGTGGACGGGGTGGACGTGCGCGAGGCCGATCCGGTCGCGGTGCGGAACCGGTTCGCGTGGGTCTCGCAAGAAGCGCCGCTGTTCTCGGGTTCGGCCAGCGAAAACATTCGCTTCGGTCGGGAAAATGCGACCGAAGACGAGGTGCGGACCGCCGCCGAGGAGGCCCAGGCCCTGGGCTTCATCGAGGCCCTGCCCGAGCGGTTCGGCACGCCTTTGGGCGAGCGGGGCAAGAGCCTGTCCGGCGGTCAACGTCAAAGGTTGGCCATCGCCCGGGCCCTGGTGCGGGACGCCCCGATCCTGCTGCTGGACGAGGCGACCTCGGCGCTGGACGCCGAGAACGAACGCCTGGTGCAGGTCGCCCTGGACCAGGCGATGGAGACCCGGACCACCCTGGTCATCGCCCACCGCCTGGCGACGGTGCTGCGCGCCGACCGGATCGTGGTGATGGACGACGGCCGGGTGGTCGAGGAGGGGACCCATCAGGCCCTGATGGCCCGTGGCGGCCTGTACGCCCGGCTGGCGGAGCTGCAGTTCCGGGCGGATTGGAGGGCGAGAAAGTGCACTCGAAAAAAAGCGAGTGCACATCGTGCACATTTCCACCCCTTGCGTCATTCCGGGGCGCTCGAAGAGCGAACCCGGGGTTTCCGCTACGCGGAGCCCCGGAATGACGGAGAAGGGGAAATGCGCACTCGAGAAAAGCGAGCGCACATCGTGACATTTTCCGGCTGTCGATTGTCAAAGACCCAGGTGAGACAGCCTAGCGGCTCGGTGCGTCAGAATCGGTCGTACCCAACCGCCGTCATTCCGCGGCGCTCGAAGAGCGAGCCCGGAACCCAGGAGATCACGTTCGCCGCCTGACGCGCCGTCGATCCCGCGCGGCGCTCCTGGGTTCCGGGTTCTTCGCTGCGCGAAGCCCCGGAATGCTGGGTTCCGGGTTCTTCGCTGTGCGAAGCCCCGGAATGACGGAGAGAAGCGGGGTCGTTCAGCCGACCGGTTCGAAGACCCCGCAGGCGATGCGGGGGCCGGCGCCCCCGATGGGCTGGCTGAAGTGATCGTCGGGATTGGCGTGGACCAGGAAGGACAGGCCGTCGCCGTCCAGCAGGTCCATGCCGCGCATGTCCAGCCCCGAGCCGGCCAGGTAGACCTCGGCGTGGGCCGAGCCGTCGGCGGCGGCGTAGATGTTCTGCAGGTCGCCCAGGTCGGGGCCGCCGCTGGCGTTCAGCAGCCCGTGCGGCCGGGCGTGCTCGGCGTGGTTCACATGGGCGCCGCCGAGGTGAAGCCCGGCCC
>NZ_JBNFOJ010000363.1:0-2557 GCF_057364705.1 Brevundimonas sp. CURTG3B2_SDJG | reverse complement strand
GCCCGCCTGCGCTTCGGCGCGGCCGCCGACATGCGCGCCGTCCGCGATCCCCAGGCGGCGCTGAAATGGGCCGCCGAGGGCCACGGCGTCGCCGTCCTGGCCATCAACACCGAGGACGCCTGGTGGACGGGATTGCGCCGCGAATGGACGGGCTTGAGCGTTTTCGACGGCTTCGGCGGAGATACCCCGACCGCGCTCGCCGTCGGTAAGATCGATCCGGCGGCGCTGCCGAACGGCCGACGAGTCATCGTCGATGTGGGCGGCGACGCGGGCGACGGCTCCGGCATTCGCAGGCGGGGCCTGGCCACCCACCACGGCTGGACCCTGTCTCTGACGGACGCGCCCCTGTCGGTGGGGGGCGCCGAGGGCTGTGTCGGCGCGATCGGCTGAAGGACGTCAGCGAGCGCGGGCGGCCAGGGCCATTTCGGCCACCTGACGGTTGACCGCCGCCAGGTCCTGGTCGTCGTCCTGCAGGAACCAGGTCATCGACAGGCCGCACCAGGCGACGATCCAGTCCAGCAGCCGTTCGCGCTCCAGGCCCGACTTGGCCAGGACGATCTCGAGTCGTCGTCCGAAAATCTCCGGGCGCACGGCCGTGGGCGGCTCAGGATCCGACAGGTCGGGATCGCAGAACAGGATGGTGTAATCGAACGCCCGATCGCCGATCAGCCGCTTGGGATCGATCGCCAGCCAGCCGCGCGGCCGAAATCCAGCACGTTCTCGTGGTGCAGGTCGCCGTGCAGCGGCCGCACCTCGCGTTGGCCGTCCAGCATCCGGCGGGCCGTTTCGGCCCAAAGGGAGGGGACCAGGCCCTGGGCCGCCGCAGGCCACAGATCGAGGAACCATTCCTCCATCGTGGCCAGACCCTCCGGGATCGGCCGGGCGCGGGGGCGGTGCAAGTCGGCGATGGCGTCGCAAAGGATTTCCGTGGCGGCGGCGTCGTCCCCGAAGCGGGCCATGGCCGCCAGGTCGCCGGGCCCGGTCGCGCGCTCCATCAGCAGGCCGTCTCCGTCGCGCGCCAGCACCCGGGCCGCGCCTTCGCCGTCCCACCATTCCAGCAGGGCCCAGCCCAGCCGCTCCTCGGGCTCGGTCGCGATCTTCAGCATCGCGGGTTCGCCGTTCCGCCGGACCGGCAGCAGCCGCCCCATTGGCGTGGTGATCCGGCGCCCGTCCGGCTCCAGGCCCCAGGCGGACAGCCAGGGCTCGAACGCCTTCATGCGGGCCATGCTCAGATCGCCATGTTGTCGATCAGCCGCGTCTTGCCGATTCGGGCGGCGGCCAGGATGCGGGCGGAGGCCTCCGGGCCGCCCTCGAACGGGGTCAGGTCGTCGGCCCGGCGGATCGCCACATAGTCGACGGCGTCGAAGCCGGCGTCCTTGAGCGCCTGGACGGCCCAGGCCTCGGCGCCGGCGGCGTCGCCCTCCCGCACCGCTGGGCGCCGGCCTCGGCGAGCACGCCGTTCAGGCGGCGCGCCACGGCCAGTTCGGCCTCGGACAGGTAGGCGTTGCGGCTGGACAGGGCCAGGCCGTGGCCGTCCCGCTCGGTCGGGGAGCCCACGATCTCGACCGCCATGTCCAGGTCGCGGACCATCCGGCGGATGACCATCAGCTGTTGCCAGTCCTTCTCGCCGAAGACGGCGACGTCGGGCTGGACCTGGTTCAGCAGCTTGTTCACCACCAGGGCCACGCCGCCGAACATCTGCGGCCGGAAGGCGCCTTCCAGCCCGTCGGCGGGGCCGCCGACGCTGATCGCCGTGGTCGAGCCGGCGGGGTACATCTCCTCCACCGCCGGGGCGTACAGCAGATGACATCCCGCGCTTGCCAGCAGATCGGCGTCCTTCGCCTCTTGCCGGGGATAGGTCCCCAGGTCCTCGTGGGCGGCGAACTGGGTCGGATTGACGAAGACGCTGGCAACGACGCGGTCGGCGCGGCGGACGGCCTCGCGCACCAGGGTCAAGTGACCTTCGTGCAACGCTCCCATGGTGGGAACGAAGCCGACGGTGAACCCTTGCCGCCGCCATTCGCTTGTCAGGTCTCGCAAGCCCGCGATCGTACGTGCGACGGGAAGAGGATAGACGTCGGCCATGGTGAACGGATTAACCTTTCGCCTTAAGCGTAGTTGTGAACCGTCCGGCAAAAGCCGGAGGGTTAGGGGTGGCTTATGACGCCGAGCCTCCTGATCCGTCCAGTGCTGGCCGTACTCCTGACCGCGGGCCTCGCGGCCTGCGGGGCCGTCGACAGCGATCCGAACCGTTTCGAGAACCTGGCGGAGCGGGTCGCCGCCGTGCCCCTGGATGGTTCGGGGCCGGCCACGGTCCAGCCTGGGCCCGCGTCGGCGTCCGCCGGCGCGCCGGCTCCCACTGCTGCTTCGAACGGCCTGCGTCCGGCTCTGCGGGTGGAGGTCATGGATCCCCACGCGCTCTGGGACGCGCGGGACGGGATCGTTCAGCGGACGCTCCGCTCGCGTCGCCGAAGCCGCGGCCCCGGTCGTGGCTCGCGCCATGGTGCGAGAGGCCTCCGATCGCATCGAGACCGCCGTGACCGGTCCGCGGCTGCGG
>NZ_JBNFOJ010000362.1:0-2563 GCF_057364705.1 Brevundimonas sp. CURTG3B2_SDJG | reverse complement strand
ATCTGCCCGGCGAACGCAGGGCGCGAGCGACACCGGCCGCCAGCGCCCGCAGGTGCTCCGCGCCGTCGCTGGGTCGGGGCGAACAGGGCGAACATCAGGTCCACCGGCCGGTCGTCGACCGAGCCGTAGGCGACCGGCGTGTCCAGCCGCACGAACACCGCCGTCACCCGCGCCACGCCATTCAGGCGCGCGTGGGGCACGGCCACGCCCGAGCCCAGGCCCGTCGAGCCCAGCGCCTCGCGCTCCAGCAACGCCTCCAGGATCCGGTCGCCCGGCAGGCCCAGCGCCTCGGCGGCCGCGTCGGCCACCACGTGCAGGGCCTGGCGCTTCGACGAAGCGCCGCTGCGCAGAACGACGCCGCCGTCCGCCAGCAAATCACCGATGTCCATGAGAACCCCGACTCTACCCGATCATCCCAGGTGGGCGGGCGCCGTTTAGACGACCCGCCTCGTTGTGGGAAGCACTATGATCCGACACCGTTTACCGAACGGTGTCCGTTGAGCGATTTCGCCGTCCGCTCGGGGTCGATCCAGCCGACGTTTCCGTCCGGCCGGCGATAGACCACCGAGATGCCGCCGTGGCCGGCGTTGCGGAACACCACGACCGGATAGCCGGTCATGTCCAGCTCCGCGACCGCCCGGCCCACGGTGATGGTCCGGATCTCGGTCTCGGTCTCGGCGATGACCATGCCGACCGGAGGCGGTTCGTCAGGCCGGCCGGCGTCTCCGAAGGCCTCGTCCTCAACCTCGTCGGGATTGCGCAGCACGATGCTGCGGGCGACCTCGCGCGCGGCGTCCTCGGTCTTTTCCGGCGACAGGCGCTTGGGCCCGATATGGTGGTCCTTCAGTCGGCGCTTATAGCGGCGGACGCGCTTCTCCAGCTTGTCCAGCGAGTCCGAGAAGGCGCCATGGGCGTCCCCGCCCAGCCCGGTGGTGACGATGGCCTGCCCCGACGCCAAGCGGACCCAACAGTCCACCTTGAAGCCGTGACCGTCCTTCGAAACCACGACCTCGGCGTCCTGCGCCCCGCGTTCGAAGTACTTGCCGATCCCATCTTGGAGTTCTTGGGAGATGCGCGAGCCTAACGCTTCGCCGACATCCACGTGCTTGCCACTGACTTGGACTTGCATGCCGGTAGAACGCGCCCGCCCAAGGAAGGTGTCAACGTCGATCACCGATTTGTGGTGACAGGGCGCCGCAGCGGGAAGACCGGGCTCTCCAGGTCCAATTGCCATGCGTTCGCCGGTGCTGAAAATTCCCTCATCTTCCCTCCGTCATGGCCGGGCTAGTCCCGGCCATCCATAACCGCTGGGGGCGGCTGGGCGGTCTCGCTTCCAGCCTCGGTGTTCATGGATTCCCGACACTAGGTCGGGAATGACGGGTTGAATGTCGCTCGACCTGGTTCGTGCATATCCGCGAAGGCGGGGCGAACGAGGGCGATCAACCCGCCTTCATCATCCGCTTGCGCTCGACGGACGACGGAATCCGCAGGGCTTCCCGGTATTTCGCCACCGTGCGCCGGGCGATGTCGACGCCCGTCTCCTTCAGCAGCTCGACAATGCGGTCGTCCGACAGCACGTCGCCGTCCCGGCCCTCGCCGTCGATCATCGACTTGATCCGGTGACGGACGGCCTCGGCCGAGTGCAGCGCGCCTCCGTCCGACGACTGGATGGCCGCCGTGAAGAAGAATTTCAGCTCGAACACCCCGCGCGCGTCGAGACGTATTTGTTCGAGGTCACCCGGCTGACCGTCGATTCGTGCATGCCGATCGCGTCGGCCACCGTCTTCAGGTTCAGCGGCCGCAGGAACTCCACGCCGAAGGCCAGGAAGGCGTCCTGCTGGCGCACGATCTCGGACGAGACCTTCAGGATCGTCTTGGCCCGCTGGTCCAGCGACTTGACCAGCCAGCTGGCCTGGGCCGCGCAGTCGGCCACGAAGGTCTTCTCGACGTCGGACCGCGCCCCGGCGGCCACCACCCCGTGATAGCGCTTGTCCATGATCAGCCGGGGCAGGGTGTCGGCGTTCAGCTCCACCTTCCAGCCGCCGGCCGGGTCGGCGCGCACATGCACGTCCGGAATGACGGTCTGAGCCGGCTCGCCGCCGAAGCCCGCGCCGGGCCGCGGCGTCAGCGCCTTCAGCTCGGCGATCATCTCGACCATGTCCTCGGCGTCCACGCCGCACAGTTTGCGCAAGGCGGCCAGGTCCCGCCGGGCCAGCAGATCCAGGTTCTCCAGCAGCCGCGCCATCGCCGGGTCGAACCGGTTCCGCTCGATCAGCTGCAGCTTCAGGCATTCGGGCACGGACCGCGCCATCACCCCCGTCGGCTCGAAGCCGTGGCACGCGGCCAGCACGCCCTCGACCCGCTCCGCCGCCACGCCCAGCCGGTCGGCGACCTCGCCCAGTTCGCCGCGCAGGTAGCCGCCCTCGTCCACCATGTCGATCAGGGTCAGGGCGATGGCGTGGTCCGATGCCGACAGCCCGCCTGGGCGGCCTGCAGTTGCAGGTGCTCCCACAGGGTGGTCTCGCGCGTGTCGGGCTGCTCGCGCCCCTCGCCGTCCGGCAGG
>NZ_JBNFOJ010000361.1:0-2574 GCF_057364705.1 Brevundimonas sp. CURTG3B2_SDJG | reverse complement strand
CGGTGCGCACGTCCGCTTCCGTGATCTCCGCGCCTGTCGCCGCCCGGTCCGCCAGGGTCTCGATGACCCGCCGGGCCTGGGCCCGGTCGCGCGGCGAGCCGTTGATCGACACCCCGCCGCCCGGCGTCTCGACCAGCACCTTGAACCGGTCCTCGATCAGGGCGAGGTGGCGGCTGTTGGGCCCGATGACGGCGCGCAGGGCGTCGTCGTCCAGCGCCAGGAACTCGCTCGCACGCGCCATCAAGCGACTTTCCTTGGGTCGCTATCGCTCGGCTCGCGGAGCCTCGCTGCTTGAGCGACGGGGGGGGCGCCAGACGGCCGCCGAGGGATTTCAGGCCGCCGCTTTCGATCGTCACCGGAACGATCTGGCCGATCAGATGATCCGCGCCGTCGGCGTGGACGGGCTGCAGCCAGGGCGACCGTCCGGTGGCCTGGCCCCCGAACTTGCCCGGCCGCTCGAACAGCACGGGGATGGTCATTCCGGTCCGTGACGCGTTGAACGCCGTCTGCTGCTCGAACAGCAGCGCCTGAAGCGCCTGCAGCCGCTCGCGCGACACCGCTTCGGGGACCTGCGCCGCCATGGTCGCCGCCGGCGTGCCGGGCCGCGGCGAGTACATGAACGAGAAGGCCGAGGCGTAGTTGACCCGTCTGACCAGCTCCATCGTGTCCTCGAAATCCCGATCGGTCTCGCCGGGGAAGCCGACGATGAAGTCGCCCGACATCGCCATGTCCGGCCGGGCCTCGCGGATGCGGCCGATCAGGTCGAAATATTTCTGCCGGCCGTGCTTGCGGTTCATCAGCCGCAGGATGCGGTCCGAACCCGACTGCACCGGCAGGTGCAGCCACGGCATCAGAGCCTCCAGGTCGCCGTGCGCCGCGATCAGGTCTTCGGACATGTCGTTGGGATGGCTGGTCGTGTAGCGGATGCGGTCCAGGCCCGGAATCTCGGCCAGGGCGTAGGCCAGCCGCGCCAGGCTGGACGGCTTCCCGTCCGGCCCCTCGCCGTCGTAGGCGTTGACGTTCTGCCCCAGCAGGGTGACCTCGCGCACCCCCTTGGCCGCCAGCTCGCGCGCCTCGGCCAGGATGGCCGCCACCGGCCGCGACCATTCGGCGCCGCGGGTGTAGGGCACCACGCAGAAGGTGCAGAACTTGTCGCAGCCCTCCTGCACGGTCAGGAAGGCGGTGAAGCCCTCCACCCCGCGTGAGGCGGGCAGGGCGTCGAACTTTTCGTCCGGGGCGAAGTCGGCGCCGATCCGCTCGCCGCGGGCGCGGGCGGTGCGGGTCAGCAGCTCCGGCAGCTGGTGATAGGCCTGCGGCCCGACCACCAGGTCCACCGCCGGCTGGCGTCGCATGATCTCCTCGCCCTCGGCCTGGGCCACGCAGCCGGCGACCGCGATGGTCATGGCGCCGTTCTTGGCGTCCTTCAGCTCGCGCATCTTGCCGAGCTCGGAATAGACTTTTTCGGCCGCCTTCTCGCGGATGTGGCAGGTGTTCAGGATGACGAAGTCGGCGTCCTCGGGCGTCCCGGTCGGGGCGTAGCCCAGCGGCCGCAGCACATCGGCCATGCGCTCGGAATCGTAGACGTTCATCTGGCAGCCGTAGGTCTTGATGAACAGGCGCTTGGGCGCGGCCTGTTCCCCCGACGGCGGTACGAGGGTCTCGGTCATGGATAGGCTTTTAGTGCGCGGCCGCCTCTTGCGCTACTTGGCGCGGAAGGAACGGATTCAATCGACATTCAAACCCGTCATTCCCGGCCCTGCGCCGGGAATCCATAAACACCAGAGGGCGGTCGTGAGCCCTTCAGGATCGCCAGTCGCGATTATGGATGGCCGGGACAGGCCCGGCCATGACGAAGGGAAAGTTCGACAGGCGTGACGTCCTGTCGATCAAATGCGATCGAACCTACGCCGTCTCGTCTTCCCGGTGCGCGTGGCGCTTGAAGATCAGGCCGTCCCGGTCCGAAGGCTCCGCTCCCGGAATCGCCTTGCCGTAGAGCTCCAGCTTGTGCCCGACCAGCTCGAAGCCCAGGCGTTTGGCGATCTCGGTCTTCAGCCGCTCGATCTCGGCGTCGAAGAATTCGATGACCTCGCCGGTCTTGGTGTCGATCAGATGATCGTGGTGGTCGTCGCCCGCTTCCTCATAGCGGCTGCGACCGTCGCCGAAATCATGCTTCTCGACCACGCCCGCCTCTTCGAACAGGCGCACGGTGCGATAGACGGTGGCGATGGAGATGTGCGGATCGATGGCCGAGGCGCGGCGGTACAGCTCCTCGACATCCGGGTGGTCTTCGGCCGAAGACAGCACGCGGGCGATCACCCGGCGTTGCTCGGTCATGCGCATGCCGCGGTCGGCGCAGAGTTTCTCGATCCGGTCCATGGCGGTGAGAATAGGGGGCCTCTCTTCGCTAGGGAAGCGGCGCCGCCAAGTTGAGAGCGAAAAGCAGGGCGTCCGCCCGCGAACCGTCGGCCCGGCCGTAGTAGGCCCGGCGCCGCCCGGCCTCGGCGAACCCGGCCCGGCGATAAAGGGCCAGGGCCGCGGCGTTGTCCTCCGCCACCTCCAGGAACACGCGTCTCG
>NZ_JBNFOJ010000360.1:0-2593 GCF_057364705.1 Brevundimonas sp. CURTG3B2_SDJG | reverse complement strand
GCGCGGCGGTGGCGCGCGCGACCCGCGCGCCCTGGCGGCGGTGTGGACGCCGCTGAAGGACCCTGGAGACCTTCGACGGCTTCCTGCGTCGTCTCGACCAGACGGGGGCCAAGCGGGTCCTGGTCGCCGAGGCCCGGCTGCGGCCGCTGACCGATCCGATGAAGATGAACGGCTGCGCGATGGTGGTGCTGAATCCGCCCGCCGGAGCGGAGGCCGCCGCCGCCGAAATCTGCGGCTGGGTGACGAGGGTGCTGGGCGACGACGGCGCGCGGGCCGAGGTCTGGACGACCTGACCAAGGGTTCGGTCGACATTCACCCCGTCATTCCCGGCCTTGCGCCGGGAATCCATGAACACCAGAGGCCGGGCCGGAGTGGGCCTCCAAGGCGCTGGTCGCGATCATGGAGATGGCCGGGACAAACCCGACCATGACGGAAAGCGAGAGAGGCGTGAGGGCTGTCGACTGAAACCTAGTCGATCACTTCGCCGGGTTCGTAGAGGTGCGGCTCGAAGGTGGCGATGGCCAGGATCGGCTCCATGGCCGCTGCGACCGTGGGATGGCGGGCCATGGCCTTCCACTCGTCGCGCGACTGCCAGACGGCGTGGACGGCGGCCACCCGGCCGTTCAGCCCGCGGTGGACGGTCGCCGAGATGAAGCCCTCCAACTCGCGCTGGGCCCGGACCATGGCGGCCAGATGCTCCATCAGGACGGCTTGCCGCTCGGGCTCGCAGCGGTAGACGTTGATCAGGACCACGGGATCGGCGTCGGACATGGGCGCCGTTTAGCGGATCGGGCTTTCGCTGTCTCGCTTCGCGACCCATATCCGCCGGCCCTGGAGGCCGAATGACCCGCATCGCGATCCTGAAGACCGGCGCGCCGCCGCCCGCTCTCGCCGCCATCCACGGCGACTATCCGGCGATGTTCCAGATCCTGCTGGGGGAGGCCGCGCAGACGGCGGCCTTCGACGTCCAGGCGGGCGAATGGCCCGATCCGTCCGCCTTCCGGGGCGCCGTCATCACCGGGTCGGCGGCGGGCGTCTACGAGGACGCGCCCTGGATCGGCGACCTGATGGACTGGATCCGCCAGGCGAAGGGCCGCACGAAACTGGTGGGCGTCTGCTTTGGCCACCAGGCGATGGCCCAGGCGCTGGGCGGACGGGTCGAGATGTCGGAGCGCGGCTGGGGCGTCGGCCTGCATCGCTACGACGTCGTCTCGGCCGAGCCATGGATGACGCCCGAGGCCGCGTCGATCGCCATTCCCGTCTCGCACCAGGATCAGGTGGTGGAGAAGCCCGCCGACGCCCGCGTCCTGTTGCGCAGCGACTTCACGCCGTTCGCGGGCCTGGCTTGGGACGACGACGCGATCAGCCTGCAGGGCCATCCGGAGTTCTCGCCCGCCTATGCTGGAGCTTTGACCGCCGGCCGTCGCGAGCGCATCGGCGACGCCCTGGTGGACCGCGCGCTGGAGAGCCTGCAGGAGCCCGACGACCGGGCGCTGACCAGCGGCTGGATACGGGCCTTCGTCGCCGGATAAGCTTGGCCGTTGACGATCCGGCGTTCGTCGAGCGGCGCTAAACCTTGCGCAACATCTGACGTGTAAGGACGAAGCGACCACGCCGGATTCTCCATGTCGCTTCTTCGTTTCGTACTGGCGATCATCGTCGTCGCCGCCCTGGTCGGCTCGACGCCGACCGCGACGGCGACAGCGCACGTGGCTGAGGACCCTGACACCGACGCGCTCGATCTGGCCCGGTTCGTGGAGCGTCGCGCGGGATCGACCAGCTTCGCCGCCCTGGAGGCGTTCGGCGAGGCCGCCATGGCGCGGTCCGACCGGGAGGGGCTGAACCGGCTTTATCACGTCACCTGGACCATCCTGAACCAGGGGGAGTTCGAACGCGCGACGGTCTGGAACCGTCGCCTGATCGCGGCGGCGCGCCGACAGGACGACGCCCGCTACCTCGAGATCGCCCAGCTCAACGCGCTGTCGATCCGCTACGACCGCGGCGAGACCGGGGTCGGGGCGGAGATGAACCGTCTTTCCCGCGAAGGGCGCGACTGGTTCGTCCGCGCCCACGCCGCCCGCCTGGCCGCGCTGGCCCTGATGGACCAGGATCACGTCGGCGAAAGCCTGGAGCTGCTGGCGCGGGCGCAGGCCGACATTCCGACGAACGACCCCTTCGCCGCCACGGCCCAGGCCGGGATCTGGGAGGTCGTCGGCATGGGGCTGATGGAGTTGAACGACGTCCTCGGCGCCGCCTCGGCCTTTCGCAAGTTCGAGATCGACTACTCCAATCCCGCCTATCCGCGCCCCGACTTCGACAGCCTGTACAATCTGACCAAGATGGCCGTGACGGTGGGCGATCTGGAACACGCCGCCGAATACTACGCCGCGCATCACCGGCTGGCGGGGCGCGCGGACTTGCCGACGCTGAAAATCTACGACGCCAGCCTGTGCGCCGCCGTGGCCAACGCCCGCGACCAGCAGCCGGGCGTGCTGAACTGCCTCAAGCCCTACGGCGAAGACCTGGGCGAGGCCGCCTTCCTGGCGCTGGACGCGCTTCCGCTGCGCGCCATCGCGCGGGCGCGCACCGGCGA
>NZ_JBNFOJ010000359.1:0-2601 GCF_057364705.1 Brevundimonas sp. CURTG3B2_SDJG | reverse complement strand
GCCTGCCTGGCCCAGCCCTACGCCTTCGCCCGCGCCCGGCGCCTGCGTCTACGACGAGGCGTCGCGCGGCCTGATCCTGAAGCTGAAGCACGCCGACCACCAGCCGTTCGCGCCGCTGTTCGCCCGCTGGATCAGCCGGTCGGCCGCGCCCTGTTGGCCGAAGCCGACGCCGTCGCGCCCCGTGCCGCTGCATCCGCTCCGCCTGCTGTCGCGCCGGTTCAACCAGGCGCGGAGGTCGCCCGTCCGCTGGCCCGGGACGCCGGTCTGGACTCCTGCCGGACGCCTTGGTCCGCCGCGCCCACACCGCCAGCCAGGGGGAAAGTCGGCGCGGGGCCGCCGACTGAATCGTGAAGGCCGCCTTCGAGGTCCGCCGGCCGGCGCCGGCGCGTCAGGGGGCCGTCGCGATCCTTCTGGTCCGACGACGTGTTGACCACGGGGGCCACCGCCGAGGCCTGCGCTCGCGCCCTGCTGGAGGCCGGCGCCCGCGCCGTGGACCTGGCCGTCGTCGCGAGGGTGCGTTCCGCGCGCAATTGCCTACATGATCCGCCTTGCGACCCGAGACCTTTTCTGGAGACCCCGCCCGTTGGCCGACATCGTCATCTATTCGAAGCCCGGCTGCCCCTACTGCCACGCCGCCTTCGCCCTGCTGGAGCGCAAGGGCGCGACCTGGACCGAGATCGTCGCCTCGAACGATCCGGAGAAGAAGCGCGAGATGATCCAGCGCTCAGGCGGCCGCATGACCTTCCCGCAGATCTTCATCGACGGAAAGCACATCGGCGGGTCCGACGACCTGCACGCCCTGGAGCGCAAGGGCGAGCTCGACGCTCTGCTCGCCGCCTGATGGCGACCCTTCCCGTCGCCCTGATCCAGACGCGCACGCCGGGAGCTTCCGCGGCGGCGCTGGCCCATGTCGAGCCCCTGATCCGCCAGGCCGCTAAGGGCGGAGCGAAGCTGATCCTGACGCCCGAGGCGACGAACTTCCTGATCCAGGACCGCGAGAAGCGGCAGGCCGAAGTCACCGACATGGATCACGACGCGGTCGTGACCGGTCTCTCCGCCCTGGCCGCGGAGCTCGGCGTCTGGCTGCTGATCGGCTCGGCCATCGTGGCGTCCGGCCATGAGGGCGACGATCGCGCCGCTAACCGCTCGATCCTCATCGACGACCAGGGCCGGATCGTCGCGTCCTACGACAAGCTGCACGTCTTCGACGTCGACCTGCCGACCGGCGAACGCTGGCGCGAGAGCGCCGGAATCCGGCCGGGCGAAGGCGCCGTGGTCGCCCATACGCCGTGGGGCGGCCTGGGCCTGACCGTCTGCTACGACATCCGCTTCCCACAGCTGCACCGGGCGCTCGCCAAGGCCGGCGCGGTGATGATGCCGTCCCGGCCGCCTTCACCGTGCCGACCGGCGAGGCGCACTGGGAAGTCCTGCTGCGCGCCCGCGCCATCGAGACCGGCTGTTACGTCCTGGCGCCCGCCCAGGCGGCGCGCACGAGGACGGCCGGCGCACCTGGGGCCGTTCGACCGTCGTCGCGCCCTGGGGCGAGGTGATCGCGCGGCTGGATGGCGACGAACCGGGGGTCCTGTTCGCGACCTTGGACCTCGAAGCCGTCGAACGCGCCCGGCGGGCCGTGCCGCAGCTGACCCACGACCGCGACTTCGGGGCGCCGGCATGATCCGCTACGCCCTGACGTGCGATCACGAACACGGCTTCGAGGCCTGGTTCGGGTCGTCGTCCGACTACGATGACCAGGCCGGGCGCGGCTTGGTGGAGTGCCCTGTGTGCGGATCGCGCGCTGTCTCCAAGCAGATCATGGCGCCCGCCGTCGCCGGCACGAAGAAGGCCGCCCCGCCCGACCTGGCCAAGATGCAGACCATGATGATGCAGGCCGCCCGCGAGGTGCGTTCCCACGTCGAGCGGAATTTCGACTATGTCGGCGACGCCTTCGCTCGCGAGGCGCGCGACATTCATGAAGGCCGATCCGAGAAGCGCGAGATCTATGGCGAGGCCACGCCCGCCGAGGTCCGCAAGCTGGCCGAGGACGGCGTGCCCTGCGCGCCCCTGCCGCCGCTTCCGCCGGACAAGTCCCGGATCAACTGACCGTGGCGGGGGAGGGGGAGCGCTATCAGGAGTTCGAGCCGCCGGCGGCCCTGCGCCCCTTCGTGCGGACGATCTGGACCTATGCGCACCCCGATCCGCCTCCCGTGGTGCAGCGCATCGCCCCGGACGGCTGTCCCGAACTGATCTTCGACCTGGGCGCGCCCTATGAAGAACAGGATCCCGACGGCGCCTGGCGGCTGCAGCCCCCGGCGATCTTCGCCGGCCAGATGACCCGTCCGCTCGCGCTGCGCCCGGCCGGACCGACCGAGCTGGCGGCGGTCCGCTTCGAGCCTGACGGGGCCCGGGACTGGCTGGGTCTTCCCTTGGCCCGGGCCACCGACCAACGGCTGGATGTGGTCGAGCGGCTGGCGGGCTTTTCCGCGCCGTCGGGCGACCCCGCGGGTCAGGTCCAGGCTTTCGCGGCCTGGCTGGAGGCGGACCGGCGCGCGGCGGCTGGGGGATCGACCCGCTGGTTCGGGCCGAAGTCGAGGCCGCGGCCGA
>NZ_JBNFOJ010000358.1:0-2612 GCF_057364705.1 Brevundimonas sp. CURTG3B2_SDJG | reverse complement strand
CGCCGCGCCCGTGCCGGGCCAGGCGGGCGACGATCGCGCGCTTCCCCGGCGCCAACGCCCTGGTCATCTCGCCTCGGCCGACACCCAGCGCAGCCTGGCCGAGGTGATCCGCCAGCTGGACCAGCGTCGCCAGCAGGTGCTGATCGAGGCCATCGTGGTCGAGCTCAGCGACACCGCCATCCGCGAGCTGGGCGTGCAGTGGCTGCTGGCGGGGGAGGACGGCGCCCCGATCGGCCTGACCAACTACTCCAACAGCGCGGTGCCCCTTCTGCCAATCCTGGGCGGGGCGGCGGCCACCGATCTGGACGAGGACGATCCGCTGCGCGAGCGGCTGCAGAACCTCGCCGTGAACAGCCTGCTCGGCGCCAACGGCTTCGTCGGCGGGGCCGGGGGGAGGATCGGCGACGGCCTGTTCGGCTTCATCATCAACGCCGCCAAGAACGACGCCGGCTCCAACCTGCTGCAGACCCCGTCGCTGATGACGCTGGACAACGAGGAGGCGACGATCCTCGTGGGTCAGGAGGTGCCGATCACCACCGGCGAGACCCTGCTGGACGGCAACTCCAACCCCTTCCGCACGACCCAGCGCCAGGACATCGGGGTCAAGCTGATCGTCACGCCCCAGATCAACGCCGGCGGCTCGATCACCCTGCACCTGCGCCAGGAGGTCTCCAGCATCAACGGCGTGCTGACCGAGGGCGCCAGCGACCTGGTTCTGAACAAGCGCGAGCTGGAGACCACCCTGGTCGTCGACGACGGCGACATCGCCGTGGCCGGCGGCCTGCTGGACCAGAACGACCGCCTGTCGATCGACAAGGTGCCGGGCCTGGGCGACCTGCCGGGGATCGGCGGCCTGTTCCGCTCCACCAGCCGCCAGCGCGGCCGGACCAATCTGATGGTCTTCATCCGCCCGACCGTGGTGCGCTCGCGCGAGGACGCCCAGGCGCTCGCCGCCGACCGCTGGGGCTATATGCGCAACGCCCAGGCGGCCGCCAATCCCGAGGTCGAGCCCAGCCTGGACGAGATGCTGCGCGACTACATGCGCGCCCAGCCGCCGGTGGCGCCCGCCCAGTCGGCGCCCGGCGACATGGTCATCTCGCCCCTGCCGCCCGCCGCCCCCGCGCCCCAGGAGTGAGGCGGCGATGATCACCTCGTCAATCCGACCCTGCCCCTACGCTTCGCCAAGCGCACGCGGTGATCCTGCTGGACGCCGGCAGAGATCGCGGTCGTCGGCCTGCGCGAGGGCGCCGACCCGTCGGCCCTGATCGAGACCCGCCGCGCCCTGGGCCGGCCGCTGAAGGTCGAGCGCCTGACCCAGGCCGCCTTCGACCGCCGCCTGTCGGACGTCTACGCCGGCGACCATCTTAACGCGGCCGACGGCGGCGACCTGGACATGCCGTCCGGTCTGGACAGCCTGATCGACGACATCCCCGCCGCCGCCGACCTGCTGGACACCGCCGACGACGCCCCGGTCATCCGCCTGATCAACGGCATCATCGCCGAGGCCGTCCGGGCCGGCGCCTCCGACATCCACCTGGAGCCGTTCGAGACTGCCCTGACCGTGCGCATGCGCGTGGACGGCGTGCTGCGCGAGGCCCTGTCGCTGAACCCGCGCATCACGCCGCTGCTGGTCTCGCGCATCAAGGTCATGGCCCGGCTGGACATCGCCGAGAAGCGGGTGCCGCAGGACGGGCGCATCCCTCTGGCCCTGGGCGGCAAGACCCTGGACGTGCGCGTCTCGACCCTGCCGTCGCGCGCCGGCGAGCGGGTGGTGCTGCGCATCCTGGACAAGGACAACGCCGAGCTGAAGCTGGACCAGCTGGGCATGACCGGCGAGACGCTTAACGCCTTCCGCGCCGCGCTGCGCGAACCCAACGGCATCATCCTGGTCACCGGCCCGACCGGTTCGGGCAAGACCACGACCCTGTACGCGGGCCTGGGCGTGCTGAACGACCAGACGCGCAACATCCTGACGGTCGAGGATCCGGTCGAGTACGCCGTCGACGGGATCGGCCAGACCCAGGTGAACCCCAAGGTCGGCATGACCTTCGCCGCCGGCCTGCGCGCCATCCTGCGTCAGGACCCGGACGTGGTCTTGGTCGGCGAGATCCGCGACGTCGAGACGGCTGGCATCGCCGTTCAGGCCTCGCTGACCGGCCACCTGGTGCTGTCCACCGTGCACACCAACGACGCGGCGGGAGCGATCACCCGCCTCCGGGACATGGGCGTGGAGCCCTTCCTGCTGGCGTCGACCTTGAGGCTGATCATGGCGCAGCGCCTGGTGCGGCGGCTGTGCCCGCAATGCCGCCGGTCCGAGCCCGCGGATCGCACCACCGCGGCCCTGATAGGGGTCAAGACCAACCAGCCGGTCTGGCGGCCCCAGGGCTGCGGCCACTGCCACCAGACAGGCTATGTCGGCCGCGTTGGGATCTATGAGGCAATCGCCGTGGACGACGCGTGCGCCGGCTGATCGCCTCGGGCGCGGACGAGGAGGCCATCGCCGCCGTCGCCTTCGAACGCACCGACACCCTGGCCCGGCGCGCCGCGCCTTCGTGCTGAGCGGCATCACCTCCGTCGAAGAGGCGGTGCGCGTGACCCGCCGCGACGGCGGG
>NZ_JBNFOJ010000357.1:0-2630 GCF_057364705.1 Brevundimonas sp. CURTG3B2_SDJG | reverse complement strand
CGCCGCCGGCCCACTCGCGCGGCCGGGTCGGCGAACGGCTGGACCTGGGCGTGCGGGCGATGGACGTCTTCACCACCACCTGCAGAGGCCAGCGACTGGGCATCTTCGCCGGCTCGGGCGTCGGCAAGTCGGTGCTGCTGTCCATGCTGGCGCGCCAAGCCACGTGCGACGTCGTGGTGGTCGGCCTGATTGGCGAACGGGGCCGCGAGGTCCGCGAGTTCATCGAGGAGACCCTGGGCGAAGAGGGCCTCGCCCGCGCCGTCGTGGTGGTCGCCACCTCGGACGAGCCGGCCCTGAAGCGCCGTCAGGCGGCCTACATGACCATGGCGATCAGCGAGTACCTGCGCGACCAGGACCTCGAAGTCCTGTGCCTGATGGACTCGGTCACGCGCTTCGCCATGGCCCAGCGCGAGATCGGCTTGGCGGCGGGGGAGCCGCCGACGACCAAGGGCTATACGCCGACGGTCTTCACCGAACTGCCCAAGCTGCTGGAGCGCGCAGGCCCCGGGCCGGTGCGGCCGGACGGCACCACGGCCGGGCCGATCACCGCCCTGTTCACCGTCCTGGTGGACGGCGGCGACCACGACGAGCCGATCGCCGACGCCGTGCGAGGCATCCTGGACGGCCATATCGTCATGGACCGCAAGATCGCCGAGCGCGGCCGCTTCCCGGCCATCGACGTGCTGAAGTCGGTCAGCCGGACGCTGCCGGGCTGCCAGACGCCGCCCGAGCGCGAGCTGAACCGGCGGGCGCGCCAGTGCCTGAGCGCCTACGCCAACATGGAAGAGCTGATCCGCATCGGCGCCTATCGGTCCGGAGCCGATCCGATCGTCGACCGCGCCATCGCGTTGAACCCGGCGCTGGAAGGTTTTCTGGGTCAGGACAAGGACGACGCCACACGTCTTACCGATTCCTTTACCCGGCTGGAGGCAATCCTGAACCAGGGAATGCTGTCAGGATCCGAGGGAGTGTAGAATGACCGCCTGGGCTCAATCGCTGATCCGCATCTCCAACTACGAGGTCGAGACGCTGCAGAAGCGCCTGGCCGAAATCACCGCCCGCCGCGCCTCCGCCGAGATGCGAGTCGCCGTGCTGGAGGCGGAAGCGGAGGTCGAGCAGGAACGCGCCCGCCAGGACGCCGACGCCGCCCTGCTGCTGCAGGCCTATCTGAACGGCTGGAAGCTGCGCAAGGCGGCCGCCGTGTCCGACGTCGCCGAGCTGGACGCCGAGGAAGCCGGCGCCCGTGACGCCCTCACCGGCGCCTTCGAGGAGCTGAAGAAGTTCGAGCACGTGGCCGAGACCACCCGGCTGAACGCTCTTATCGCGGCCGGCAAGCGCGAAACCGCCGCCTTCGACGAGATGGGCCTGCGCCGCCGCGCCGGCTGACGGCCGCCAAGGCCAACATCCGCCACAGTCGCCCGAAATCTATCATTGAGCGTGGCCGTGAAGCGTCATGGCCGGTCGGCGTGAGCGCGATGTTTCGCGCATGTGGGAGTTCGGTGATGCGTCTTCGCGTTCTGGCGTCCGGCCTCGCCGCCCTGAGCCTGCTCGCCGGTTGCGCCGGCGCTCCGGGCGAGCCGCTGCTACGCCCCGCCGCCGGCGCGGGGACCCGCTCCCGGCCTGGGTCATCCGCCTGGAGTCGATCGAGACCCGGGACCGGGCCGCGCTTCAACGGACCGCCGACGAACTGCCGGGCGCGATCCGGGTCCGCAACGAGGTCGATCTCTATAGGCTGGTCTACTGGACGCCGGTGAAGGGCAGGCCGGTCCCCGTCTCGGGCCTGGTCGCCGTTCCGCGCGGCATCGAGCCCAGGGGCGTCGTGGTCTATCTGCACGGCACCACGACGACGCGCGCCGTCTCGCCGTCCCTGCCCGGGCGGGCCGACGGCGACCAGGAGGCGGCGGTCTTCGCCGGCTCGGGCTTCATCACCCTGCTGCCGGACTACGTCGGCCTGGGCGAGTCCGACCTGCCGCAGGCCTATCTGGTGGCCCAGCCGCAGGTCGACGCCGCCGTCGACATGCTGAAGGCGATCCGCGGCGTCGGCGGCCTTCCCGGCCTTCCCGACCAGCTGCCCCTGTTCGTCATGGGCTTCTCGCAGGGCGGCCAGAGCGCCGCGGCTCTGCACCGGGCCCTGGAGCGAAACCCGCTGGACGGCTATGGCCTCGCCGCCACGGTCGCCGTCGCCGGGCCCCACGATCTGCTGGGCGCAATCCAAGGCAAACTGGAGGCGACGGAGGCGGGAAACCGGCGCAACGTCGCCTATCTGGCCTTCGCCGCCACCGCCTACGCCGCCTACTACGATCAGCCGCTGGACAGTCTGCTGACGCCCGAACTGGCCCGCGTCGCTCCTACCCTGTTCGACGGAAGCCGATCACCCGAGGAGATCGTCGGCGCCCTGCCGTCCGACACCCGGGCGCTGTTCCGCCCCGAGGCCCTGGCGGAGCTCAAGGCCGGGACCGGCTGGTTCGCCCGCGCCCTGGCCGAGAACGAGACCGCCCGATGGACGCCCCGCGCACCCTTGCGCATCGTCATCGGCGAGGCGGACGAGGACGTGCCTCCGGCGTCGTCGCGCGCGCGCTGCTGGAGCGCCCCGGGGCCGCATGCCGAGGGAGGCCAGGAAGGTCCGCATG
>NZ_JBNFOJ010000356.1:0-2641 GCF_057364705.1 Brevundimonas sp. CURTG3B2_SDJG | reverse complement strand
CTGGACCGCCGTGCCCGCCATGACCCTGCCCGGCTGGCGCTCCATGCTCGCCGCTCTGGACGTCGCCGCGACGAGCCGGACCCGGACTTCCTGGACTGGCTGTCGGCCGAAGCCGCCTTCGGCCGCATCCACGACGTGGCGCTGCGCCGCCACTGGATCGACCCCACCGTGCCGCTGGAGGCCGCGGTGGTCATGCCGTCGCACGGCGTGCTGGTGACCTCGGCCACCCTGTCCGATCCGATGTCGGACGATCCCTTCGACCTGGCCCGGCTGCGCACCGGCTCGGCCCGCCTGATCGAGCCGGCCCGGACGCTGAAGGTCGAAAGCCCCTTCGACTACGCCGCCAACAGCCGCGTCATCGTCGTCAACGACCTGACCAAGGACGATGCGCGCCAGACGGCGGCGGCCATGCGCGAGCTTTTCCTGGCCGCCGGGGGCGGCGGTCTGGGGCTGTTCACCGCCATCCGCCGACTGAAGGCGGTTTACGAACGGCTCGGCCCCGACCTGGCCAAGGCGGGGCTCCCGCTCTACGCCCAGCACGTCGATCCCCTGGAGGTGGGCGCCTTGGTCGACGTCTTCCGCGCCGAGCAGGACAGCTGCCTGTTGGGCACCGATGCGGTCCGGGACGGTGTCGATGTGCCGGGCCGGTCCTTGCGCATCCTGGCCTTCGACCGCGTCCCTTGGCCCCGGCCCGACCTGCTGCACAAGGCGCGGCGCGAGCGCTTCGGCGGCGTCTCCGCGCAGGGCCGAGCCTATGACGACGCGCTCGCCCGCGCCCGCATGGCCCAGGCCTTCGGCCGCCTGATCCGCCGCGCCGACGACAAGGGCGCCTTCGTGATGCTGGACGCCGCCTGCCCGACCCGCCTGTTCGCCAGCCTGCCGCCCGGAACCGAGGTCCTGCGCATGGGCCTGGCCGAGGCGGTAGAGCTGGTCGGCGGATTCCTTCAATAGCTTTCGTCATCCTCCGGCAAGCCGCGAAGCGGCGCAGACCGGGGGATGACGAAAGCAAGAGCGTTCACTCTTCGAACGTGATCTCCACGCTGTCGGCCGACCGCTCGGCCTCGCCGTGGAAGACCGCCTCGATGTTGTTGCCGTCCGGGTCCAGCAGGAAGGCGGCGTAGTAGCCGGGATGATAGGGCCGCTCGCCCGGCGCGCCGTTGTCGGTCCCGCCCGCGGCCAGTCCAGCCTTGTGGAACGCCTCCACCATAGCCCGGTCCTTGGCCTGGAACGCCAGGTGGTGCCGCCCGGTCAGCCGGCCCTCCGCCGCGGCGCTGTCGGGCGTGGAAATGAACAGCTCGTCCGCCCAGAAATAGCTGTCGCCCCCGCCGCCGATCGGCACGCCCAGGACCTCAAGGACCGCCTCGTAGAACCGGCGGGTCGCCGCCAGGTCCCGCACCACCAGCTGGATGTGGTCGATCAGGCGTCCCCGATGCAGCGATTGAGTTTCCATGACGCGCTCCTGTTCATGA
Source organism: Brevundimonas sp. CURTG3B2_SDJG (assembly GCF_057364705.1). Classification (NCBI taxonomy): domain Bacteria; kingdom Pseudomonadati; phylum Pseudomonadota; class Alphaproteobacteria; order Caulobacterales; family Caulobacteraceae; genus Brevundimonas; species Brevundimonas sp. CURTG3B2_SDJG. The sequence continues at coordinate 1,172 of NZ_JBNFOJ010000356.1, read as the reverse complement.
TGACAGCCGGAACGGGAGTCCGGCGGGCCTGTTCCCTACCCCGGCCGCTTGCCAAGAAATGGCGGCTTCATCATATGGGGAAGCCGTTTGTCGGGGTCCGGCTTCAGACTTCACCGACGGTCTAGACCCTTTTTCGGACGCGCCGCCGGCTCCGGCCCCTTCGGACTCGTCGGAGGGTCTTTTTGGCGCCCCGCTTCCGGGCTTCAGACGTTTCAGACTCTTCAGACCCTGTTTTCGCCGGACCCCGAATGAACTCCGCCAGCGACCGTCCCTACCGCCACCCTCGTCGCGGCCTCGTCACGCCTTTCGTCATCGCGGGGGTGATCCTGGCCGCCTGGACTGGTTGGTGGTTCTACCTGACCCAGCAGATCGAGACCCGCCTGGCGGCCCAGGTCGAGGTCTTGCGCCAGGACGGCTGGACCATCACCCACTCGCAGGTCACCACCACCGGCTGGCCGTTCCGCGCCCGGGTCTCCATCCCCCACGCCGACATCCTGGCCCCCTCGGGCCACGGCGTCGCAGCCCCCGAACTGGTCGCTGAAGCCAATGCCTGGAACCCGGACCACTGGGTCGTCATCGCCCCGGACGGCCTGACCCTGACCCGCGCCGCCAAGGGCAAGGTCGCCGTCCGCGGCGACGGCCTGCGCATGAGCGTCAGCCATCTCCGGGACCGCTTCCCCGACCTTCGGGTGGAGCTGATCCGGCCGACCTTCACCGTCCATCAGGGCGCCGAGCCGTTCCCCATCGCCTCGGCGAACCGCGTCCAGTTCGAGGCTCTGCCGCACAGGGCCGACGCCGCGGTCGACGCGGTGGACGTGGTCTTCAACCTTGAGGACGCCCGCGGCCGTCCGGGCGGGCCGGTCGAAGGCGCGACCCGCCAGGGCCGCCTGACGCTGCGTCTGGAAGGGGTCGTGCGCCAGGCCAGCCGGCTGACCGGCGAAGACGCCTCCGGCATCTTCTCGGCCTGGACCCGCCAAGGGGGCCGCTTCACCGATATCAAGGGCGAGCTGATCGCCGGCGAGAGCCGCGCGCGGCTCGAAAGCGCCGTTCTGTCGGCCGGCCCGGATGGGCGCCTGCAGGGCGACCTGGCGCTGAACGCCGAGCAGCCGATGGCTGTCATCTCGGGTCTGGCCGGGTCGCGCGGCGGTTCGGTGAACCGGGTCGGCGCCGCC
>NZ_JBNFOJ010000355.1:0-2653 GCF_057364705.1 Brevundimonas sp. CURTG3B2_SDJG | reverse complement strand
GGCGGCGGCCGGCGCGGGCGGCTGGGCGCGGGCGTCGTCCTCGGGCTGACGGCCCACCTTCTTGCCCAGCACATTGTACAGCTGGAACAGCACGAAGGCGGCGATCACCGCGAAGATGACGATCTGGACCTGAACCGGCACGGGCGTTTCCTGACTGGCGCCTTGATACGACGGGCGCGCGAACGACGATTAGGGGCTGATATGGGGCCGCGCAAGGCGCGCCGCCGCCCCCGCTCGGCGAGCGTCGTTGCCGCAGGGGGCGCCGCGTGCTAGTCGCCGCGCCTTCCGGACGGTCCATGGGGGGCCGCCTGCCTCTATCGCCAGACACAGACCTCGCCGATGACCGACGCCGCTCCTCCCGCCGACGCCAACGCCGAAAACGGCGCCCAGGGCCCCGCCGGTCCCGCCGGCCCGGGCTTCCGCATCGTCGCCCAGTACGTGAAGGACCTGTCCTTCGAGAATCCCAAGGCGCCGGACAGCCTGCGCGTCGACGGCAAGCCCGCGATCGACATGAGCGTCGAGATGAACGCCCAGGGACGCCAGGACGGCCTGTTCGAGGTCGAGCTGCGTCTGACCATCAAGGCGGCGACCGAGGCCCTGACCGTCTTCAACGTCGAGCTCGTCTATGGCGGCCTGTTCGCCCTGCAGGGCGTGGCCGAGCAGGACATCGAGCCGCTGCTGCTGATCGAATGCCCGCGCTACCTGTTCCCGTTCGCCCGCGAGATCATCGCCCGCGCGACCTCGGACGGCGGCTTCTATCCGCCCTTCATGCTGGACCCGATCGACTTCGCCGGCATCTACGTCGCCCGCCAGCAGCAGATCGCCCGCGGTCCGGCCGACACCGGTCAGGCGTAAGCCCTCAAACAGCGAGCGACCGCGTCGCGAGCGCTAGGGCGCTCAACAAGGCGTCCGTCAGGCGGCCGACGCCTTTTCCGCGTCCAGGCCGTAGCCTTCCCACAGCGAGCGGTCCTTGAGCGTCGCCTCCAGGAAAGCCGCATGGGCCGCGCGTTCCGCCTCGGTGGACCGCGGCGCCAGCGGGCGAGGCCGGGCGCCGTAGCCGCCGATCGCCACGCCGCGGCCGAGACGGCGATCCGGGTCGCGGACAGGTCCAGCCGGCGCTCCTTGCCGCCCCTGAGCTCCAGATAGACCTCGGCCAGCAGCCGGGCGTCGATCAGGGCGCCGTGATAGGTGCGGTCCGACAGGCTGATCTTGAAGCGCTTGCACAGCGCATCCAGCGAGTTGGCCATGCCCGGGAACTTCTTCTGGGCCAGCTGCAGACTGTCGATCCAGCGCGTCTCCTCGATCAGCGCCTGGCCGCATCGGCCGCACTCGTGGTCGATGAAGTTGCGGTCGAACTGGGCGTTGTGGGCGATCACCGGCGCGTCGCCGATGAAGGCCATCAGGTCGCCGACGATCTCATGGAATTTCGGCGCGTCCCTGACCTTGTCGTCGGTGATGCCGTGCACCCGGATCGCATCCGGCGGGATCAGGCGCTCAGGATTGACCAGGGTGTGGAACGTCCGTCCCGTCGGCAGCAGGTCCTCGATCTCGATGCAGCCCACCTCGATCAGCCGGTCGCCCGTCTTCGGGTCGAAGCCGGTGGTTTCGGTGTCCAGGACGATCTCGCGGGCCATGGCTCCTTAATGGGGCCGTTCGCGTTCCGGCGAAAGGGCGCGGCGCGGCGGCGACCAGCCAGGGGTCAGGACTGTCCCCACGATTTCGGCCACCTGGTCCCTCGCCGCGTCCAGTCCTCGCCCCGTGTCCACGACGAAGTCCGCCCGCCGGCGCTTCTCCGCGTCCGGAACCTGCCGCGCCAGGATCGCCTCGAACCGCTCCCGGGTCATCCCGGGCCGGGCCAGGACGCGCTCGGCCTGGATCGCCGGATCGGCGGTGACGACGACGACGGCGTCCACCGCCGCCTCGCCGCCCGTCTCGAACAGCAGGGGAATGTCCAGCACCGCCAGCCGGACCCCGTCGGCCTCCGCCGCCGCCAGCTCTTCCAGCCGCCCCTTCAGCACCAGCGGATGGACGATCGCCTCAAGCCGACGGAACGCCTGGTCGTCGCGGCCCAGGGCCTGGCCAGCCGGGCCCGGTCCACCGCCCCGTCTACGACCACGCCGGGGAAGGCCTCGCCAATCGGCGCGACGGCCTCGCCGCCCCGGGCGTAGAGCCCATGCACCGCCTCGTCGGCGTTCCAGGTCAGGGCGCCGGCTTCAGCGAACATCCTCGCCGTCGTGGACTTGCCCATGCCGATCGAGCCGGTCAGCCCCAGGACGATCATCCGGCTTCTCCCAGGGCGCGCAGCGCCAGCGCCCGAACATCGACCGCCGGGGGCTCGTCGCCGAAGAAGGCCCGGAACGACGGCCTCGCCTGGCCGATCAGCATGGCCAGGCCGTCCACGACCGTCAGCCCCCGGTTCCGGGCGTCCGTCAGGAACGGCGTGATCAGCGGCCGATAGGTCATGTCCATCACCACCGCTCCCGAGGGCAGGACTGTCAGGTCGATATCCGGCCGGACGCTCAGCGCGTTGACGACCAGGGCGGCCTCTTTCAGCGCTCGGGCGTCCGCGACCTCCACCCCGAGGTCCCGCGCCAGCGCCTCGGCGCGCTCCCGCGTCCGGTTCAGCACCCCCGACCCGAGCCCCCGGCGGCCG
>NZ_JBNFOJ010000354.1:0-2657 GCF_057364705.1 Brevundimonas sp. CURTG3B2_SDJG | reverse complement strand
CGGGCCTGCAGATCTCGCCCCTGGCCGTGCCCTTCCCGACGATCCCGCTCATCGGCGGCGTCGAGATCGCGACGCCCGCGCCGGCTTCTACAAGCACGAGCGCGACGACCTGGTGGTGTTCAGCTTCGCGCGCGGCACGACCTGCGCCGGCGTCTTCACCCGCCACAAGGTCGGCTCCGCGCCGGTGGACTGGTGCAAGCGGCACCTGGACGCCGAGGGCGGGGGAACGGACGTCCGCGCCCTGGTGGTCAACGCCGGCTGCGCCAACGCCTTCACCGGCAAGGCCGGGGCCGACGCCGCCCGCCGCACGGCCTCCGAGGTCGCCAAGCGCTTCGGCTGTCGCCAGCGCGACGTCATGCTGGCCTCGACCGGCGTGATCGGCGTGGTGCTGGACGACCGCAAGATCGCCGCGCGCCTGCACGACGTCGAGGCGGGCCTGGATCCCGACAACTGGGCCCGCGCCGGCCAGGCGATCATGACCACGGACACGTTCCCGAAGGGCTCGTACGCCGAGTGCCAGATCGAGGGCCACACCGTCCGCATCGCCGGCATCGCCAAGGGTTCGGGCATGATCGCGCCCGACATGGCGACCATGCTGGCCTTCATCGTCACCGACGCCAACATCCATCCCAACGTGCTCAGGGCGCTGCTGGGCCTGCACGTCCGCACGACCTTCAACAGCGTCACCGTCGACGGCGACACCTCCACCAACGACACCGCCCTGCTGTTCGCGACGGGAGCCTCGGGCGCGCCGCGCATCGGCCGTGTCGGCGACCGCCGCCTGAAGGATTTCTCAGCCGCCCTGGACAAGGTGATGCTGGACCTCGCCCACCAGCTGGTCCGCGATGGCGAGGGCGCGACCAAATTCGTCAAGGTCACCGTCGACGGCGCTGCGTCGCCGGCCTCCGCCCGCAAGCTGGCCAAGTCCATCGCCGACAGCCCGCTGGTCAAGACCGCGCTCGCCGGCGAGGACGCCAACTGGGGCCGGGTCGTCATGGCGGTGGGCAAGACCGAGGAACCGGTGGATCGCGACCATCTCGCCATCAAGTTCGGTCCGCACCAGGCCGCGATCGACGGCGCGCCCGCGCCGACCTACGACGAGGCGAAAATGAGCGCCTACATGAAGAACCCCGAGATCGACATCACCGTCGACGTCGGCTCGGGCCGCGCCTCGGCCACCGTGTGGACCTGCGACCTGACCAAGCGCTACGTCGAGATCAACGGCGACTACCGCTCGTGAGCGAGACGCCGGACTTGAAGACCGTCCTCGTCGTCGCCGTCGCCCTGATCGATGCGGACGGCCGCGTGCTGATCGCCCAACGGCCCGAGGGCAAGCAGTTGGCGGGCCTGTGGGAGTTCCCGGGCGGCAAGGTCGAGCCGGGCGAACGGCCCGAGGCCGCCCTGATCCGCGAGCTGAAGGAAGAGCTGGGCATCGACGTGAACGAGGCCTGCCTGGCCCCCTTCGTGTTCACCAGTCACGCTTACGATTCATTTCACCTGTTGATGCCACTGTACCTGTGCCGCCGCTGGTCGGGGGTGGTTCAGGCCCGTGAGCACGCGGCCCTGAAATGGGTGCGGCCGAACCAGCTTTCGGACTGGCCCATGCCGCCGGCCGACGAACCCCTGGTCGCCTGGCTGCGCGACCTGCTCTAGCCGCCGAGGGAGGAGGCGCCGATGAAACGTTTCGTCAGACGCTTCAACCAAGACGAGCGTGGCGCGACGGCTCTCGAGTACGGATTGATCATCGCCTTGATCTTCCTGGTCATCCTGTCGGCCCTGACCGCCTTCGCCGGCGCCGGCAGCGGCATCTTCAACGGCGCGATGAACGCGATCCGCAACGCGATGGGCGGCTAGGCGCGGGCCTTGCTTGAGCACGTCCGTCATGGCTGGGCTTGTCCGGGCCATCCATAAACACCGATCCCGACGCTCAAGTCCCTCCGGCCGAACCGGCGTCCATGGATCCCCGGCGCAAGGCCGGGGATGACGAGGACCTGGGCGGATCTAGTCCTCGCCCGTCTGCTCCTTGACCCCCAGCGCGTCGGCCAGCCGCATCTTGGCCGAGCCCCGGGGCAGCGGTTTCTGCTGGCTTTCGTGCGGGGCCCAGCCGGCCAGGTGCACGATCTCGAACGTGGCCGGGATCCGCCCGTCGGGCTCTCCGAACCGCTCGGCGTAGAGCTGCGCGGCCCGCGCGACGATCCCCCGGGTCAGCGGCCGGACCCGTCCGGCCAGGACATTGGTCTCGCCCATCGCCCTCAAGTCCCGCACCAGGGTGAACAGGTCCGGATAGCGCACCGTCAGCCGGTCGACGTCCGACACCGGCAGGGCGAAGCCGGCGCGCTGCAGCAGCGCCGCCCCGTCGAACCCATCGGCGAAGGGCGACACCCGCGCCTGGGCCCCCCCGCGCGCCTCCAGCTCGGCCTCGGTCAGCACCGCCCGCAGCTCCTTCAGCGTGCCCGCGCCCAGCAGCGTGCCGACGAACAGGCCGTCCGGCTTCAGGGCGCGCCGGATCTGGGCGAGCGCGCCCGGCAGGTCGTTGGCCCAGTGCAGGCTCATCAGGCTGATCGATCAGGTCCTGGGACTGGTCGGGCAGGTTCAGCGGTCGCCGCCTGCCCCGGCCCGCGCGCGGCGGGCGATCCGCGAGGGTCTTCACCGACCCC
>NZ_JBNFOJ010000353.1:0-2673 GCF_057364705.1 Brevundimonas sp. CURTG3B2_SDJG | reverse complement strand
GGCGATGGCCGCCTCCGGCAGGTCAAGCTCCAGGGCGACGGCGACGGCCAGGCCGGCGTTGGCGATCTGGTGCGGCCCCGCCAGGGCCGGCGCGGGCAGGTCCAGGAACCGCTCCTGGTCCTGGAAGGCCAGGCCGCCGCGTTCGGCCCAGGCGTCGAAATCCGTCCCCATCACCGTCACGGGCGCGCCCACGGCGAGCGCCGCCGCCTCGATCGCGGCCATGGCTTCGTCGGCCTGGCGGGCGATCAGCCCGCGCGCGCCCGGCTTGAGTATCCCCGCCTTCTCGACCGCGATCCCGCGCAGGGACGTGCCCAGGAACTCGGCATGGTCCAGGTCCACCGGGGTGATGACGCTGAGCAGGGGGCGCTCGATGACGTTGGTCGCGTCCAGCACGCCGCCCAGCCCGACCTCGATCACCGCCAGGTCGGCCGGGGTCTCGCTCATGGCCAGGAAGGCGGCCGCGGTGGTGCTTTCGAACACCGTGGCCTCGCTCCCCGGGGCCTCGATCCGGTCCAGGATCCCGTTCAGCCGGTCGTCGGAGATCAGGTCCCCGGCCAGGCGGATCCGCTCGTTGAAGCGCACCAGGTGCGGCGAGGTGTAGACGTGGACCCTCAGTCCCGCCGCCTCGGCGATGGCGCGGATGAAGGCGACGGTCGACCCCTTGCCGTTGGTGCCCGCGACATGGACCACGGGCGGCAGGCGGTGCTGCGGATCGCCCAGGGCGGCGCACAGGGCCCGCATGCGGTCCAGCGAAAGATCGATGCGCTGCGGATGCCGCGCGCGCAGCCGTTCCGAAATCGGGTCCATGACCGCTTCTACGCGGCCCGGCGCTTCCCGCCCATCAGCATCGACAGGATGCGGCCCAGGGTCTGCGGCAGTTCGGCCCGGGTCACGACCTTGTCGACCATGCCCTTCTCCTGAAGATATTCGGCGCGCTGGAAGCCGGGGGGCAGCTTCTCGCGGATGGTCGCCTCGATGACGCGCGGGCCGGCGAAGCCGATCAGGGCGCCCGGCTCGGCCAGGTGGACGTCGCCCAGCATGGCGTAGCTGGCGGTGACACCGCCGGTGGTGGGATCGGTCAGGACCACGACGAAGGGCAGCTGGGCCGCCTTCAGCTCCTGGATCGCCAGGGTGGTCCGGGCCATCTGCATCAGGCTGAGCGCGCCCTCCTGCATCCGGGCGCCGCCTGCGGCGGTGAAGCAGACCAGAGGGACGCCCCGGTTGATGGCCTCGTGGGCGGCGGCGATGAAGGCTTCGCCCGCCGCCATGCCCAGCGAGCCGCCCATGAAGGTGAAGTCCTGGACGATGACCACGGCCTGGGCGCCGCCGACCTCGCCGAAGCCGATCGCCATGGTGTCTTTGCGACCGGCGGCCTTGCGGGCGGCGTTCAGGCGGTCCTTGTACGGCTTGCCGTCCGAGAATTTCAGCGGATCCTCGGGCACCTCCGGGGTGTCGATGGTCTCGTACTCCCCGTCGTCGAAGGTGGCGCGCAGCCGGGTCGGCGCGTCGATGCGCATGTGACGGCCCGAGGGCGTCACCCACAGCGAGGCCTCCAGGTCCGAGCGGTACAGCATCTCGCCCGTGTCGGGGTCCTTGACCCAGAGATTGTCGGGCGTGTCGCGCCGGCTGACGATCTTGCGGACGCCGGGGGCGAAGCGGGACAGCCAGCCGCCGCGCTTCTCCTGCTGGGGTTTGTTCTTGTCGACCATGGCGGCGCTTTAGACGGTTTCCGTCGCGCGCGCACCCTTCACCGCATCGGCCAGGCCGCGCACCTTGGCCAGAACGCGCGGGGCGGCGGGTTCGTTCGCTTCCAGGGCGGCGGCGACCTCGTCCACCAGGACCGAGCCGGCGACGACGGCGTCGGCGACCCGGGCGATCTCGGCGGCGCGTTCGGGGGTCTTCACCCCGAAGCCGACGGCGACCGGAAGGCCGGAGGCTCTGCGCACGCGTTGCACCGCCGGAGCCACCGACCCGGCCTGGGCTTCCTTCACTCCCGTCACCCCGGCGACCGACACATAGTAGACGAAGCCCGAGGTGCGTTCGGCGATCACCTTCAGGCGGGCGTCGTCGGACGTCGGCGTCGCCAGCCGGATCAGCGAGACCTGATGCGCGTCCAGGGCGTCGGTCAGCGGTCCGGCCTCCTCGGGCGGGCAGTCCACCACGATGACACCGTCCACCCCCGCCGCCGCCGCGTCGCGCGCGAAGGCGTCGTGGCCGTAGCTCTCGATGGGGTTCAGGTAGCCCATCAGGATCAGCGGGGTGTCGGCGTCGCCGTCGCGAAAGGCGCGGGCCAGCCCCAGCGTGCCCTTCAGCGTCAGGCCGGCCTTCAGCCCGCGCAGGGCGGCGCGCTGGATCGGCGGCCCCTCGGCCATCGGGTCCGAGAAGGGGAAGCCCAGTTCGATGATGTCGGCGCCCGCTGCGGGCAGGCCGCGCAGGATTCCAGCGCCTCGTCGTGCGACGGATCGCCGGCCATCACATAGGCGACGAAGCCGGCCCGGCCCTCCGCCTCAAGGGCGGAAAAGCGGGCGTCGATGCGGTCGGTGGTCATGAGGCGTTCGGGGCCGGGGGTTGGATCTGGCGGGGCTGGCCGGGATCGGCCGTCACGCCGGGGGCGGGTTCGAGAGGCGTGCGACGGGGAACGCAGCCGGGGTCATTGGGCCGGGACGGGCGGGG
>NZ_JBNFOJ010000352.1:0-2681 GCF_057364705.1 Brevundimonas sp. CURTG3B2_SDJG | reverse complement strand
GATCCGGCGCCGCCTCCTCGCCCTGCGACGGCCCCGGCCTCCCAGGGGAACTGCAGCCCCCAGCCGCCCCAGCCATCTGGGCGTCCGCCGGGCCGCCGGGAGGGTCCGCGTCCGGAAGTCCAGCATGGCCCGCGCCGCATCCGGCTGCAGCAAGGTCAGCGGCGGGATGGCGAAGGCGTCCACGTCCCACATCACATGTCCGAAATAATAGTGGTAGTCCCGCCATGTCGCGAGGCCGTAGATCGACGTCGACGACGGCGACGCCGAGTGGGCGGAGGTGTTCAGGTAGAAGAAGGCGGCGTCGGTCATGGCCTGCCACCGGGGCTCGGCGCCGATCAGCCGGATGCGGCCCTTCCACAGGTCCTTCCAGGCCTCCCGGTTGCGGCGCCGCAGTTCATCGAAGCCGAGTTCCGCCGCCGCCGCGACCATCCGCACGGCCTGCCGGTGCGGCTGGTGGTGCATCACGTCGGGAACCAGGCTGACCAGGGTCTGGAAGCGCAACCTGCGCCCCTTGGCTGTCCTCAGGGTCCAGGTGGTCGACAGGGGACCCTGGGCGTCCCACGGCTCCTGCGTCCGTGTGGCCTCGTGCGCGACGGCCGTCGCCATCGCCAGCCCCAGCCGGCCCAGGGCGCCCTCGGACTCCCATAGGATCGAGCCGTCGCAGACCGGCTCGGGCTCTCCGGGCGTGTCCGTCCGCCGCTCGACCATCCGGCCCCGCAGGTCGTTGGCGTCGATCCGCGAGCGCACCATCAGTTCGCAGGCCGCATCCGTCTCCACGGTCACCTGCTGGCAAACGACGGTGGGATGGGTGCGGCTGGCGAAGGTGACGATCTCGACCTCGGCTGTGCGGTCTCCGATCCGGATCCGCAACCGGCTGGTCAGCTCCCCCGTGGCGAAGTCGTAGCTCTGCTCCACCGGCTCGATCGCCCGCGGCTGGTCTCCCGCCCACAATCCGTCCAGTCCGATGTCGCCGCCGAGAGGATAAGGACCGGCGACGGCCGCCTCGATCCGCGTCTCGTGGTGCTCGCCGATGAAGCCGGCCACGATGCACAGGCCGGCTCGCAGCGGAGTCTCCCGGACACGCAGGCCGATCATGCCGTTCGAGACATAGGCCGGCAGGTCGCGTCCGCGCTCGCCCGGTTCGGCCGGGGGGCTGATCGGCCTCCAGTCCGCCATGGCGTCAGACGATCTGGTCGGGATGGGTCTGGGTTCCGGCGGGCGGGGCGTCCACCTCCTGATAGGGATCATCGATTTCGTGGATGGCCAGGATGGTCTCGCCTTCGGCCATCCGGGCCGCCGCGGCGTCGCCCGCCTGAACGTCGGTCTTGGATGGCGCCTTCAGCAGGCGGGTTCCGCCCTCCTGCGTTCCGACGATCACTTCGTAGATGCGCATGGCCGCACTCCTCTGGTCGGGGGTCGCCGTCCCGGCTGCTCAACGAGGCGCTTCCGCTTGGCGCGGCTCCTCGACGGCGGGCAAGGGGCGGCGGCACGGAGAGGGAACGTGGGCCGTCGGCCGCCGTTCCTATGTTGGCCGGACGACGTTCACGAGCGATGTCTTGCGCCCTTGAACCCGCCGGGCCTTTCCGCTATAGCCGCGCGCTCTTGAGATTTCCGCACGCCGTGGACGCGAGCTCCGCGGCGTTTTCCGTTCGAAGGTTTGACTGATGGCCAACAACCCCGGCGCCAAGAAAGCGATCCGCAAGATCGCGGCCCGCACCGAAGTGAACAAGGCGCGCCGCACGCGCGTCCGCACCTTCCTGCGCAAGTTCCAGGAAGCCGTCACGGGCGGCGACGCCGGCGCCGCCAAGGCCGCCTTCGTCGAGGCTCAGTCCGAGCTGATGCGCGCCGTCTCCAAGGGCGTGGTTCACAAGAACACCGGCTCGCGCAAGGTCTCGCGCCTGGCGGCTCAGCTGAAGAAAATGTCGGCCGCCTGACTTTCGGCCACCGGACGGCCTTTCACGGGCCTGTCATGGTAAACCAGTGTAATTTCAACGGCGAGGGCGCATCCGCTCCCTCGCCGTTTCCGCGTGCGTCGGTAACCTCCATCGCGCGAATTGGCGCTCGCTCCTGTGGCGAAAGGAGGATTTCCCGAGACGGGGACGGCCTTTAGCGGAGTCAACAATTTTAACTGCAGATCGAGTCGCGAATCAGCGTTGACGGTCCATCCGCCGAGCGTAAGTTTGGCCCTCTAACGCACTTCCATCCCCACACGGATGAAGGCGGCGCGGAACCTGGTTCCGCGTCGGCGCGGGATGTCTGATCGAGAGAACGACCCCACCCCGGGCGGCGGAGCAGCCGCACCGGAAAGGAGAAGTCGTCCCCGGTTCAGGCCTCCTGGAAGGGCGTCAGGTGATGGAACTTCTTGGCGGGTGGCTGACCGATGATGGGGAGCGCGGGGATGGCGGGGATGACGGATCCGGATCGTATCTGGACCGAGGCGGCTGGGCGTTTGCGCGGCGAGATCGGCGAGGGGGCGTTCAGCTCCTACATCGCGCCGTCGGCCGTGCGCGTCGACGGCGGCGGCCAGCTGATCCTGGTCACCCCGACCGCCTACGCCCGCGACTGGGTGCGCAAGAACGCCCTGCGCCGCATGAACGAGCTGTGGCTCGGCCATGGACGGCCTGTCGCGCCGCCTGGACGTCCGCTGCCGGGCCGAGATGGTCGCGCCCCGCCGGCCTCGG
>NZ_JBNFOJ010000351.1:0-2682 GCF_057364705.1 Brevundimonas sp. CURTG3B2_SDJG | reverse complement strand
GGCGACGCCGGCGGATGGGATCGGAGCTCGAATGGGCCGCCGCCGGCGTCGCCCCCTCCTGACGGCTTCGCCGTCTGTCCTCCCCATCGCCTTGAAGGGCGATGGGGAGGTGAGGGTCACGTCGCCGCGTAGGTCTTCACTTCCGCGATGTGCGCCGCCTTGTCGGCGTCGTTCAGGAAGCTGCCCTCGAAGCTGTTGACGGCGATCTGCGTCACCTGCTCGCGAGTGAGGCCGACGGCCTCGGCGAGCCGGGCGTAGTTGGCGTTCACATAGCCGCCGAAATAGGCGGGGTCGTCCGAGTTCAGGGTCACGTGCAGGCCGCGGCGCAGCATCTCGGGGACCGGGTGGTCCTTCAGGTCCTTCACGACGCAGAGCTTCAGATTGGACAGGGGGCAGACGGTCAGGGTCATCCGCGACGCGGCCAGACGCTGGATCAGGCCCTCGTCCTCCATCGAACGGTTGCCGTGGTCCATGCGGTCGATGTGCAGCAGGTCCAGGGCCTCGCGGACGTACTCGGGCGGCCCCTCCTCGCCGGCGTGGGCGCAGAGCTTGAGGCCCAGTTCGCCGGCCGCGGCGAAGACGCGCTGGAACTTGGAGGGCGGATGGCCGACCTCGGATGAGTCCAGGCCGACGCCGACGAAGTGATGCAGATACGGCTTGGCCATCTCCAGGGTGGCGAAGGCCTCGTCCTCGGTCAGGTGGCGCAGGAAGCTGAGGATCAGGCCCGAGGTGACGCCCAGCTCGGTCCGGGCCCGCTCCATGCCGGCGGCCAGGCCTTCGACCACCACCCCGAAGGGCACGCCGCGGTCGGTGTGAGTCTGGGGGTCGAAGAAGATTTCGGCGTGGCGCACGTTGTCGGCGGCGGCGCGCCGGAAATAGGCGAAGGCCAGGTCCTCGAAGTCCCGGCGGGTCAGCAGCACGGCGGCGCCGGCGTAGTAGATGTCCAGGAAGTCCTGCAGGTTGGAGAAGGCGTAGGCCGCGCGCACGGCCTCGACGCTGTCGAAGGGAATGGCGACGCCGTTCCGTCGCGCCAGCTCGAACATCAGCTCGGGCTCCAGCGAGCCCTCGATGTGCAGGTGCAGTTCGGCCTTGGGCAGGCCGGCGATGTAGGCGTCCAGCGACATGGAAGCTCCTCCCTCGGGCGGAGCTTAGCCTACATCCGCTCCGGCGTGTCGATGCCCAGCAGGCCGAGCGCGGTCTCCAGCTGGTCCAGCGTCGCCTTGGACAGCGTCAGGCGCGAGCCCTTGGTCGCTTCGTCGGGCGCGGCCAGCACGGGGCAGGCGGCGTAGAATTTCGAGAACGACTGGGCCAGGCGGTAGGCGTGCTCGGCGATCACGTGCGGCATGCGCTTGTCGTAGGCCTCGGCGACGGCCTGGGAGAAGGCGTCCAGCGTCAGGGCCAGGTCGCGTTCGGCCGGTTCGGCGATCGTGATCGGACCGGGCCCGGCGCCCTGGTCGGCGGCGCGGCGCAGCAGGGATTTGATGCGCACGGCCTGGTACAGCAGATAGGGGCCGGTCTTGCCCTCGAAGCTCATGAAGCGGTCGAGGTCGAAGACGTAGCTGGTGGTGCGCGCGTTCGACAGGTCAGCGAACTTCAGGGCCGCGACCGCCACCTTGTGGGCGGTGGCTTCGAATTCCTCGGGGCTCAGGTCGTCGCCCAGCTTGGCCTCGCGCAGCCGCTCGCGCGCCTTGTCGGTCGCCATGGTGATCAGGTCGTGCAGCTTCAGCACGCCGCCGGCGCGGGTCTTGAAGGGCTTGCCGTCCGGGCCGTTCATGGTGCCGAAGCCGAGGTGCTCGAGCGAGCCCCTGGCGGCGTAGTCGGCCAGGTAGGCGGCGCGGAACACCTGCTCGAAATGCTCGGCCTGGCGCTCGTCGACGACGTAGAGGATCAGGTCGGGCCCGATCTTCTGCTTCCGGTCCAGGATGGTGGCCAGGTCGGTGGTGCCGTACATGGCCGAGCCTTCCGAGCTGATGACCAGCAGGGGCGGGGGAGACGGCGCCTCGATCACCGAGCCGTCGGCCAGCTTCTTCTTGCGGGTCTCGCCGGGCCGGGCGACGTGGACCACCCGGGCGCCGTCGTCCTCGACCAGCAGGCCGGTCCGCGTGAGATGGTCGAACATCTCCGGCATCAGGGGATCGGCGTCGCTCTCGCCGTTCCACAGATCGAAGGTGACCCCGAGCGCGCCGAACTCCCGTTCGAGCGCCACGCGGCTGACCGCCACGAAGTGGGCCCACAGGGCGCGGAAGCCGGCGCGGCCCGCTTGCAGCTCCGCCGTGGCGCGTCGCGCCCGGTCCCGGAACTCGGGATCGGTCTTCGCCCTCGCGGCGGCCTGGGGGTAGAGGCGTTCCAGGTCTTCGAGGGACACCGGGCTTTCGGCGGGGAAGGGCCCCTGGTGCTCGGCGAAGAAGGGCGCCGCGCGGTGGGAGAGAGTGGTCGCCTCGTCTCCCAGCGCCACGATCAGTAGGCCCATCTGGAAGCCCCAGTCGCCGAAGTGGGCGTCGCCGGTGACCTCGTCGCCGCGGAAGTCGAACAGGCGCTTGAGGCTCTCGCCGATGATCGAGGAAGCGCAGGTGGCCGACGTGCATCGGCTTGGCGACGTTAGGGCCGCCGTAGTCGATGACGACCTTGCGCGGCTCGGCCACCGTCGCGGCGCCCCGAATTGGGCGGCGTCGGCCGCCACCT
>NZ_JBNFOJ010000350.1:0-2723 GCF_057364705.1 Brevundimonas sp. CURTG3B2_SDJG | reverse complement strand
CCTGCGGCCCCTGCGCCGGCTCAGGACGGCGATCGAAAGCGGCGCCCTGAAGGGTCTGCCGCGCGGCCTGGCGTTCCGCCTGCTGGAGGCGGGCGGCGTCCTGGATCGTCGCGAGGTCGAACGGGATCTGGCGGCGCTCAGCCAGGCGGAGCGCCGCACGCTGAAGGAATTCGGCGTACGTCTGGGCCTCCATTCCGTCTGGACGCCTGCGGCCCTGAAGGGCCGGGGACGCGCGGTGATGCAGGCCTTCGTCGCGGACGAACCCTTCCGGCCCAGGGCGGAGGGCCTGAGCATCCTGCCCGACCCGCCGCCCCCGGCGCGGCTGATGTCGGCGTTCGGAATGCGCGCGGTCGGCCGGTTCGCCGCGCCGGTGGAGTTGCTGGAGGCCCTGGCGGACCGCCGCGGCTCGAGCGGCCGCCTGTCCGAGGCGGACCTGGCCTCGCTCAAGGTGACGGAGGAGGAGGCCAGGGCCTGTTCTCCGCGCTGAAGATCCCTCGCGCCCAGCGGCCGGATCAGCCGGGCCGACGCGCTAGACCGGTGAAGGACTCGCCCTTCGCCGCCCTGTCGTGCTGACCGCGCCGCCGGCCCCGACGGCGAAGACGCCGCGCCGGCCCCGCCGCCGGAAGCCTCATGTCTGAGACGAGTTGCCGGATCGACGTCTGGCTGTGGCGCGCGCGTTTCGCCAAGACGCGCTCCCTGGCCGCGGCCCTGGTCGAACGGGGCGCGGTGCGGCTGACCCACAACGGCGTGCAGACGCGGCTGGACAAGCCCAGCCGCAGCGTCCACGTCGGCGACACCCTGGTGTTCGCCCTGGGCGGCCGGCTGACCGAGTTGCGCGTCGAGGCCCTGGGGCGGCAGCGCGGTCCCGCCGAGGAGGCCCGGACCCTCTACGCCCTGCTCACCGTCGAGGGCTGAGACGGCGGCCTGGCCACCCTTCCGGTTGACAGTTCGGGTTTGGGGGGTCATCTGCGCGTCCCGCGCCCTCCACCGACCGCTGTCCTCCCCCTCCCCCGTTTCCAGCCCATGACCTACATCGTCACCGACGCCTGCGTGCGCTGCAAGTTCATGGACTGCGTCGAGGTGTGTCCCGTCGACTGCTTCTACGAAGGCGAGAACTTCCTGGTCATCGCCCCGGACGAATGCATCGACTGCGGCGTCTGCGAGCCGGAATGCCCGGTCGACGCCATCGTGCCCGACACCGAGGACGAGCCGGACGGCAAGTGGCTGCAGGTCAACGCCGAGTACGCCAAGGTCTGGCCCAACATCACCGTCAAGGGCACGCCGCCGGAGGACCGGGAGCAGTTCGAGCGCGAGACCGGCAAGTTCGAGAAATATTTCTCCGAAAAGCCCGGCAAGGGTTCCTGAGTCTCCGCCGAGGCCGTTGCGGACGATTCACAGCCGGCTTGCCCATTCTGGAGAGGATTTCCAGCCTTCCGTACGCTGACGCTGTGGACGTTTTGAAATTCCGCAGATTTGTGATAGGTTCCTGTCATTGGGTCGGGCGGTCTGCGAAAACCTCGCGCCGCCCGCGTTTGCGACAGAATCCCGCCCAAGCAGGCGGGATCGGCCAGAGGTTGGGTGATCCGTTTCCGCATTTGACGACCAGACTGACATCACCGGCGGATCCTTTCCGGCGGCCGTCATCCTGTTGTCCTTGCGCCTTCGCCTCTCCCTCCCGCTGAGCCGGGAAAGGAAGTGACATGACGAGCAAGACCGGACTGGAGTTCAAGGTTGGCGACGCGGTCGTCTATCCGGCGCACGGCGTCGGCAAGGTAGCGGCGGTCGAGACCCAGGAAGTCGCCGGCATGTCGCTGGAGGTTTACGTCGTGACCTTCGACCATGAGAAGATGACGCTGCGCGTCCCGACCAAGAAGGCCAAGACCGCCGGTCTGCGTTCGCTCGCCGCCGACGACGTCGTCTCCAAGGCGCTGACGACCCTGAAGGGCCGCGCCCGCATCAAGCGCACCATGTGGTCGCGCCGCGCCCAGGAGTACGAAGCCAAGATCAACTCGGGCGACCTGATCTCGATCGCCGAGGTGGTCCGCGACCTGCACCGCGCCGAAAGCCAGCCGGAACAGTCCTACTCGGAGCGTCAGCTGTACGAGTCGGCCCTGGACCGCATGGCCCGCGAGGTCGCCGCCGCCAACAAGATCGACAAGGACGCCGCCGTCGAGCTGCTGGGCAAGTCGCTCAGCGCCAAGAAGGCCGCCGTCGCCGCGACCGCCGAGGCCGAAGCCGCCTGATCGGGCGACATCGCCGAATGACGAAAGGCCCGGGAGCGATCCCGGGCCTTTTGCTTTGGACGGCGGCTTCGAGAGGCGGTTTCGAAATCTCAGAAATACTCCGCGTCCGCTGGGCACTGGGCCGAGATGCGGCGGGCGGTGATCGAGGCCGGCAGGTAGGGCGTGCCGCGCGCCAGCTGGGCGCGCCGCGGAAGGTGAAGCTCTCCTGCTGGTAGGTGCCGTTCAGCCGCACATTGACCCGCCGGTTCTTGTGGTCGGTGCAGGTGCCCTCGAAGCGGGCGTTGCCGTCGCCCACCTGGCGCACCGGATAGGTGCAGCGCCAGCGACGGGTCGACAGGCCGCCGAAGAAGCGGTTGATCTCGGACGGGCGCACGCATTTCCGTTCGGTGTCGCGCACGCCGACCGCCGAGGTGGTGTATTCCCAGAAGCCGGGCAGGACGGTGTCGGCGCTGGCCTGGGGGGCCATGGCCGCCCCGGGGG
>NZ_JBNFOJ010000349.1:0-2733 GCF_057364705.1 Brevundimonas sp. CURTG3B2_SDJG | reverse complement strand
CTGGGCAGAGCGCGCGCGCGCCCTGATCACCCGACCGCGCCCAGCGGGCTTGCCAGCACGCGCGAGGCGCCCTCCTGTACCGCCCCTCATCCTCCGGAGCCTTCCCCATGATGGATCGCCGCAGCTTCCTCGTCTCCACCGCTCTCGTGGGGGCGCTCGCGGGGCCGGGCCGGGCCCTCGCCCGGGCCCAGGCCACTGGCGAGGCCGCCAAGCTCAACGCCCTGCTGGAGCGCATGTTCGCCGACGCCTTGGCCAACTCGGCCTTCCTGGCCACCTACCTGGGCCTGGACAAGGGCGACAACGCCGCCGCCAAGTCGCGCCTGGACATGCTGACCGGCGCCGACCGCGCCCGGAACGAAGCCATGTACCGCCGCGGCCAGGCCGATCTGAAGGCGATCGACCGCGACGCCCTGCATGGCATGGATCGGGTCAACCTGGACACGGTGCTTTACACGATCGACACCGCCGTCATGGGCATGGACCGCTACGACTTCGGCGAGGACGGCACGCCCAACCCCTACCGCATCAGCCAGCTGACCGGCTCATACCAGTCGGTGCCGGACTTCTTGGACACGATGCACTCCATCGAGACGGCGGAGGACGCAGAGGCCTATCTGTCGCGCCTGGAGGCCTTTGCGGCCCTGATGGACCAGGAGACCGCCCTGGTGCAGGCCGACTTCGGCAAGGGCGTCGTGCCGCCCGACTTCATCATCGAGCGCGCCCTGGTGCAGATGAACGCCGTCCTGGCGGTCGATCCGGCCCAGTCCGGCATGACGACGTCGGTCGGTCGGCGCGCGGGCGAGAAGAACATCGCGGGCGACTGGGCCGGCCGCGCCCGCACCCATCGTCGCCGACAAGGTCTATCCGGCGCTGCGCCGCCAGGTCGCCCTGTTCGAGGGCGCCAAGGCCGGGGCCGTCCACGACGCGGGTGTCTGGCGCCTGCCGAACGCCGACGGCTACTACGCCTGGGGCGTGCGCAACTACACCACCACCGGCCTGACCGGCGACCAGGTCCACGAACTGGGCCTGGCCCAGGTGGCCGAGATCAGCGCCCGCGCCGACGCCATCCTGAAGGCTCAGGGCATCACCGAAGGCACGGTCGGCGCCCGGATCGGGGCGTTGGGCAAGGACCCGCGTTTCATCTATCCCAACACCCCGGAGGGCAAGCGCCAGCTGTTGGACGATCTGAACGCTCAGACCCGGGCCATGCAGGCCCGCCTGCCCGAGATGTTCGGCCACCTGCCGCGCTCCGGGGTGGAGATCCGCGCCGTGCCGGAAGCCATCCAGGCGGGCGCGCCGGGCGGCTACTATCAGGGTCCGACGCTCGACGGCTCGCGCCCCGGCGCCTACTACATCAACCTGCGCGACACGGCCGAATGGCCCAAATGGTCGCTGCCGACCCTGACCTATCACGAGGCCATCCCGGGCCATCACTTCCAGATCTCGATCCAGACCGAGGCCCAGGGCGTGCCGATGCTGCGCAAGGTCGTCGGCTTCTCGGCCTACTCCGAAGGCTGGGCGCTGTACTCCGAGCAGCTGGCCGACGAGATGGGCGTCTACGAGGGCGATCCCTGGGGCCAGATCGGCTATCTGCAGTCCCTGCTGTTCCGTGCCGTCCGCCTGGTCGTGGACTCCGGCCTGCACCACAAACGCTGGAGCCGCGAGCAGGCCATTCGCTACATGGTCGAAACCCTGGGCGATCAGGAGTCGAGCGTGACCACCGAGGTCGAGCGCTACTGCGTCTGGCCGGGCCAGGCTTCCAGCTACAAGATCGGCCACACCGAATGGGTCAAGCTGCGCGACGAGGCCAAGACCGCCCTGGGCGACCGCTTCGACATCAAGGGCTTCCACGACACGGCCCTGGCGTCGGGCTCCATGCCCCTGGAGACGCTCAGGACGGTGGTCACCGCGTGGATCGAAACGCAGAAGCCCTGAGCCGCCTGACCATCCGTTAGCAACCCCGGGGAGGGATGAATGATCGACCGCCGCAGCCTGCTGATCACTGGGGCCGCCGCGGCCGGCCTGGCCGCGTCCGGCCAGGCTCTCGCCTCGCCCCGGGACGCGGACGCCGAACTGGACGCGATGCTTCAGGGCTGGTTCGACCAGGACATCGACGCCTCGCCGGAAAGCGCCACCAACCTGGGCCTGGATCGCGGCGCCCGGGCCGGCCTGTCGTCCCGGCTCAGCGACCGCAGCGAGGCCGAGTGGCGGCGCGAGCGGGCGCAGGCGGTCGAGCGCCTTCGGGTGTTCCGGGCCTTGGGCGGAACCGACGGTCTTTCCGAGGCGGGCAAGGTCAATCACGCCGTCGCGGCCTTCCGGTTGGAGACGGCGGCCACCGGGGCCGGCTTCGACTACGGTTCGACCCTGGGCGGCGGCCGGATGGGGCCCTACCTCGTCAACCAACTCACCGGCGCCTACTTCACCGTCCCGGACTTCCTGGATAGTCAGCATCGCGTCGAGGACCGGGAGGGGGCCGACGCCTTCCTGGCGCGCCTCGCCGCCTTCGCCCCGGCGGTCGACGCCGAGACCCAGCGGGTCCGGGCCGACGCCGGCAAGGGCGTGGTCCCGCCGGACTTCATCATCGACCTGACCGTGGGCCAGCTTCGCGCGCTCGCGGCGCAGGCGTCCGGCGACATGGCCATGATCCGCACGCTGGGTAGCGCAAAGCCTCCGCGCTGGGCCTGGCCGGCTACGGCGAGCGCGCCGCCCGCCACCGTGACGCCGAGTCAAGCC
>NZ_JBNFOJ010000348.1:0-2736 GCF_057364705.1 Brevundimonas sp. CURTG3B2_SDJG | reverse complement strand
GCCCGTCGCCTTCAGGTCGATCACATAGCGATAGTGGGCGATGCCGTCGCCCGGCGGCAGCAGGAACCGGCGCTCGATCTCGGCGCTGGTGGCCAGGTCCAGTTCGACCCGAGCCGAGGCGCCCGCTCCCGCGACGCGGTAGCCGCGCACCAGGCCAAGCCCGTTTCCGGTCAGGCCGCGCGCCGGAACCACGCCGGACAGGGCCACCACGACCCGGCCGTCTTCGCCCGGCTGCACCACCTGCCCTCGCGAGGTGCGATCCAGATCGAGCACGACGCGAGTTCGCTCCGCGTCGCCTCCGAAACGGACGCGCATCACCTCGCCCACCGCGCCGGAGGCCAGGCCCCGGCCAGCCGCGAGGGCTGCGACGCAAAAGACGATGAAGGCCACGGCCGTCATCGCCCACTCGCGCGCCGTCATCCTCCGGCTGGACCGGAGGAGCCGCTGCGACAGGCTGATACGCGCAGATCCGCTCATCGGGACGGAACACCCACCTTATGATTGGGGCCAGCATGCACGAACGTTGTCGACAACGGGTTAAAGGCGAACCCGCCTTTTAATTCATGATCCTGACGGCTATGTTCGCTGCGCTCGCGAAACGATCGCGCCCCCCGCACGTCGGGTTCGGGACGCGCACTCCTCGCGGCGATGCTTTTTCACTGATCCGAGGATCGGCCGGCTGAAGAGCCGACGGTTCGACGACCGGGCCCGTGACGCCGCCTTTTCAGGCGCGGGCGGGACCAGAGACCGACTGAACTTCATGGGCGTCACCCCTGGCCTTTCCCTGTGGTCCGAACGGACCGGGTCCGAACGCGGCGACCGCCGCGTCGGCGGGAGCGCGCCCGACGCCATCTTCCCCATTGTTCGGCGAGCCGCCCCGCCCGTCAGCCTCGCGCTGACCGGCCCGGCCAGAGCGCGCCAGAGAGAGACCATTGATGTCAAAGACCATGTTGATCGACGCGGCGCACGCGGAAGAAACGCGCGTCGCGATCGTCGAGGGCCGTCAGGTCGAGGAATTCGACTTTGAGTCCCGCGCGAAGCGCCAGCTTCGCGGCAACATCTATCTCGCCAAGGTCACGCGCGTAGAGCCCAGCCTGCAGGCCGCCTTCGTCGAGTACGGCGGCAACCGCCACGGCTTCCTGGCCTTCAACGAGATCCACCCGGATTACTACCAGATCCCGGTCGCCGACCGCGAAGCCATCATGGCCGAAGCGCACGCGGACGAGGACGATCACGACGACCTGGGCCGCGAGAGCGACGACGGCGAGCACGAGGGCGGCCTGGCCGACGAGGAGCGGCTGAAGCGCCGCCTGATGCGCCGCTACAAGATCCAGGACGTCATCAAGCGCCGGCAGATCCTGCTGGTGCAGGTCGTCAAGGACGAGCGCGGCGGCAAGGGCGCGGCCCTGACCACCTGGCTATCGCTCGCCGGCCGCTACTGCGTGCTGATGCCCAACACCGGCAAGGGCGGCGGCATTTCGCGCAAGATCACCCAGGCCTCGGACCGCAAGCGCCTGAAGGCGGCGGCGGCCTCGCTGGACGTGCCGCAGGGCATGGGCCTGATCATCCGCACGGCCGGCGCCAAGCGCACCAAGGCCGAGATCAAGCGCGACTACGAATACCTGCTGCGCCTGTGGGAGACGATCCGCGAGACGACCCTGCGCTCCAATGCCCCCTCGCTGATCTACGAGGAGGAAAACCTGGTCCGCCGCGCCGTGCGCGACATGTTCGACAAGGACTTCGACGGCATCCAGGTCGAGGGCGTCCAAGGCTTCAAGGAGGCGCGCGACTTCATGCGCGTGCTGATGCCCTCGCAGTCCAAGAAGGTGCACCTTTACCAGGGCGCGCGCCCGCTGTTCGCGTCCAATGGCATCGAGGAGATGCTGACCCAGATCCACCAGCCCACGGTTCCACTGAAGTCCGGCGGCTATCTGGTGATCAACCAGACCGAGGCCCTGGTCGCTATCGACGTCAACTCCGGCCGCGCCACCAAGGAGCGCAACGTCGAGGCCACGGCCTTCAAGACGAACATGGAGGCGGCCGTCGAGGCCGCTCGCCAGCTGCGCCTGCGCGACCTGGCCGGCCTGATCGTCATCGACTTCATCGACATGGAGGAGTCGAAGAACAACCGCGCCGTCGAGAAGGCGCTGAAGGACGCCCTGGCCAAGGACCGCGCCCGCATCCAGATGGGCCGCATCTCCGGCTTCGGCCTGATGGAGATCAGCCGCCAGCGCCGCCGTCTCGGCGTGATCGAGGGCGCCACCGAGGTCTGTCCGCACTGCCAGGGCGCCGGCCGCATCCGCTCGGCGGAATCCGCGGCTCTGATGACGTTGCGCGCCGTCGACATCGAGGCCGGCAAGAACGGGGCCGGCACGGTCAATCTGCGCGTCTGCACGGCCGTCGCGCTCTACATCCTGAACCACAAGCGAGAGTACCTGCAGAGCCTGCTGATTCAGCGCGGCCTGAACGTCGTGATCCTGATCGACGACACCCTGGGTCAGGGCGAAAGCGCCATCGAGCGCATCGAGACCAACGAGGACTTCACTCCGCCCGAGGGCGTGGAAGCGTTCGTCGATCTGGACGACGACTTCGACGACAGCGCCTATGAGGACGAGGACGACGACGAGGAGGAGATCGGCGACGACGAGACGGCGACGACCTGGATCGCGAGGACGCGGACGACGACGAGCCGCGCGAGCGCGCCGAACGCCACGATGGCGAAGGCGGCCGCGGGCG
>NZ_JBNFOJ010000347.1:0-2737 GCF_057364705.1 Brevundimonas sp. CURTG3B2_SDJG | reverse complement strand
CAGCGCGCGATCCGGCCCGCGGCTGGCGCGGCGCCGTCGCGGACGGCGGTCCACGCCTGGACCGCCTGCTTCTGTTCGATCGCCAGCAGGAACAGCACCAGGCAGACGAAGCTCATCGCGCCGACGAGGCTCTTCAGCCCCCTCTGGCGTGATGCGGTGCGGCGCGGTGTCGTGACGGCGGTCATCGACGCGACCCTAGCGGGCCGCGCGGCGGCTGCAAAAGCCTATCGCCCGATAGGCGCGCTGAGGTCTTCCTCGACGCCCGGCGCGGACGGAACGGCCCACTCGCCGCGCCAAGTGTAGCTCAGCGCCACGCAGTGCCGGTAGGTTCCGTCCGCCCAACGGCCCACCGCGTGCAGGGTCAGCGGCCGGCCCAGCCGGACCCGGCCGACGACCAGCCAGGCCGCGTCGGCCGAGGGGCACAGCGCCCGCGACAGGCCTCGGCCGTCGCCCTCCGGCTTGATGGTATAGACCGAGGTCTCGCGCGACCCTTCCGGCAGCGCCCGGCGCACGGCGTCGGGCCCGCCCCGGCGGATATCGGCCGAGCCGCGGTTCGAGGTCGAGATGATCCTGCGCACGCTGATCGCCCCGAACAGGCCTCGGTTCGCTTCCAGCGTCACTCCGCGCGTCAGCGCTTGGGTGATCCGGTCCGAAGCGTCATAGGCCAGGTAGCGTATCTCGGCCATGGCCGGTCCGGCGATGGCGGAAAGGGTCAGGGCGGCGATCAGGATGCGGCGCATGGCGGCTTTGATCCTCGAAGGATAAGGCGAAACGGCGACGCTTCTGCGCCGCCGTCCCTGATACCCGAGCGGAACCCTAGTCCAGGGTGCGCTTGATCTCTTCGACCGTGAAGCACTCGATGTAGTCGCCGGCCTTGATGTCCTGGAAGCCTTGGAAGTGCATGCCGCACTCCTGGCCCGACGGGACCTCGTTGACCTCGTCCTTGAAGCGCTTGAGCGTCGTGAGGGTGCCCAGTTCCAGCACCACCACGTCCTCGCGGATGATGCGGACCTTGGCGCCCTTGCGGACCACGCCCTCGGTGACACGGCAACCGGCGATCTTGCCGGTCTTGGAGATGTCGAAGACCTGCAGCACCTGGGCGTTACCCAGGAAGGTCTCGCGCTGCAGCGGCGCCAGCATGCCCGACAGCACGCCCTTCATATCGTCCAGAAGGTCGTAGATGATCGAGTAGTAGCGGATCTCGACGCCCTCGCGATCGGCCAGATCGCGGGCCTGCTTGGAGGCGCGGACGTTGAAGCCGAGGATCGGCGCGCCGGCCGACTTGGCCAGCTGCACGTCGCTCTCGGTGATCCCGCCGGCGCCCTGCATGACGACGCGCGCGCGCACCTCGTCGTTGCCCATCTTCTCCAGCGAGCCGGCGATGGCTTCGCCGGAGCCCTGGACGTCCGACTTGATGATGACCGGCATCTCCGAGATCTTCTTGGATCCCAGCTTGGCCATCATGTCGACCAGCGACACCTGGTTGCCGCCGCCGATCGCCTTCTCGCGGCGAACCCGCTCACGGTAGTCGGTCAACTCGCGGGCGCGGGCCTCGTTCTCGACCACGGCGAAGACGTCGCCCGGCGAGGGAGCTTCGTCCAGACCCAGGATCTCGACCGGCACCGAGGGGCCGGCTTCCTGGAGCTGATCGTTGCGCTCGTTCAGCAGCGCGCGGACCTTGCCCCACGACGAACCGGCCACGACGATGTCGCCGCGGCGCAGCGTGCCGCGCTTGACCAACACCGTCGCGACAGGGCCGCGACCCTTGTCCAGCTTGGCCTCGATGACCACGCCCTCGGCCGATCGGTCGGCGTTGGCGCGCAGGTCCATGACCTCGGCCTGCAGCAGGATGGCGTCGGTCAGGCCGTTGAGGTTCAGCCGCTCCTTGGCCGACACCTCGATGATCTGGGTGTCGCCGCCCAGGCTCTCGGCGATGACCTCGTATTGCAGCAGCTCGTTGATCACCTTCTGCGAATTCGCGTCCGGCTTGTCGATCTTGTTGACCGCCACGATCAGGGGGGCGTTGGCCGCCTTGGCGTGCTGGATGGCCTCCACCGTCTGCGGCATGACGCCGTCGTCGGCGGCCACCACCAGAACCACGATGTCGGTGACGTTGGCGCCGCGCGCCCGCATCGCCGAGAAGGCCGCGTGGCCCGGCGTGTCCAGGAAGGTGATCCGCTGGTCGTCCGCCAGGCGCACCTGGTAGGCGCCGATGTGCTGGGTGATCCCGCCGGCTTCGCCGCCGGCCACGTCGGTGGTCCGCAGCGCGTCCAGCAAGGATGTCTTGCCGTGGTCGACGTGGCCCATGATGGCCACGACCGGGGCGCGGACCTCCGTCGCGTCGGTGTCGTCGGCCTCCGCCAGGAAGCCTTCCTCGACGTCGGACTCGGACACGCGCTTGACCGCCATGCCGTATTCCTCGGCCACCAGTTCGGCGGTGTCGGAATCGATGATGTCGTTGATCTTCATCATCATGCCCTGACGCATCAGGAATTTGATGATGTCGACGCCGCGCACGGCCATCCGGTTGGCCAGTTCGCCCACCGTGATGGTGTCGGGAATGACGACTTCGCGCGGACGGTTCGGCGTATCGGTCGAGCCGCCCTTGCGCTTCTCCTTCTCGCGTTCGCGGGCGCGGCGGACCGAGGCCAGCGAGCGCATGCGCTCGGCGGCGTCCTCGTCGCCTCCGGCCACGGCCTGGATGGTCAGGCGGCCTTCGCGGCGCTTGGGCTCGCCG
>NZ_JBNFOJ010000346.1:0-2744 GCF_057364705.1 Brevundimonas sp. CURTG3B2_SDJG | reverse complement strand
GCGCCGGGCGGTCGAAACGCGGGATGCCGCACCCCCAGAACGCTTCTGAGGTGGCCGTGGCCCAGCACCATGCCGGCGAACATCTCCGCGGCCGCTCGCGGATCGGGAACGGCCAGCGCCCCCGTGGAGTCCTGCTCCGCCAGCCACGCGGCCAGACGGCGCAAGCCTTCGGCCGGTCCAGCCTCGTAGATCGCCTGAGCCAGGTCCGGCGCGTGCGGCGACATCAGCGCCACGCCGCGCATCGACCCCTTGGCGTCGTTGTCGCACAGCTTCTCCAGCAGGGCGGACGCCCAGGCGGTCAGCACCGTCTCCGGATCGCCGCCTGAACGCAGGGGGGCGCTGATGGCGTCCGAGCGGCGCGCGGCCAGCGCCCGGCCGATCTCCACCTTGGTGGGGAAGCGGTTGTACAGCGTCTGGCGCGACACCCCCGCGCGGCGGGCGATCTCGCCCATCGAGGCCGCGGCCCCCTTCTCGGAGAACAGGGCCAGCGCCGCCTCCAGGATGGCCTCGGTCTTGGCCTCGTCGACCTGCCCGGGAACCCTCGGCATCAGTGCGCGTCCGCGGGCGGGCCGCCGGCCTGCGCCTTGACCGGCCGGGCCATCAGGGTGACGAAGGCGGCGGCGGCGCAGCCCAGGGCCAGCATGGCGAAGGCGTCCCCGAAGGCCAGGGTCGTCGCCTGGCGGTTCAGCATGTTGTAGATCGCCTTCATCGCCGCCCCCGCGGGATCCATCGAGCCGGCGAACCGCTCCTGCATCCCGGCCATCATGGCCTGCATGGGGCCGTTGGTCACGGTGATGTTCTGGGTCAGCTCGCTCATGTGGGCGGCGGTGTTGGTCGTCAGCGAGGTGTTCAGCATCGCCAGGCCGAAGGCGCCGCCGACGTTGCGGAACAGGTTCACCAGGCCCGAGGCGTTCTTCACCATGTGCGGCGGAAGGGTCGACATGGTCACCTGCTGCGAGGCGATCATGGCCATCATCACGCCCACGCCGCGGAAGGCCTGGACGCCGGCGAACTCCCAGAAGCCCCACTCGGTGGTGACGGCGTGCGCGTCCCACATGGCCCAGGCGCACATCATGAAGCCGCCGAACATCAGGACGCGCGGATCGACCAGCCGCACCAGCCGGCCCGCGAACGGACCGGTGGCGAACATGGCCAGGCCCGAGACCACCATGGTGGTGCCCACCTCGGCCGACGAATAGCCGCGCACCCGCCCCAGGAAGAGCGGTAAGAGGAAGGTCCCGCCGAACAGGGCGGCGCCGACGGTGAAGGTCATCACGACGCCGACCATGAAGTTCCGGTTGGCGAAGGCGCGCAGCTCGACGATCGGGTTGTAGTAGCTCAGCGCCCGCCAGACGAAGGCCGGACCGGTCAGCGCGGCCACCACGCTGAGCAGCAGGATGTGGTCGTCGGCGAACCAGTCGTTCTTGGCCCCCTCCTCCAGCACGAACTGCAGGCTCATCAGGAACACGGCCATCAGGGCCAGGCCCCACCAGTCGAAGCCCTTGGCCAGGCTGGGATCGCCCTTGTCGAAATTGGCGTAGCGGGCGACCAGGAACAGGACCAGCACCCCCGGCGGCACATTGATGAAGAAGAGCCAGCGCCAGCTCATCTGTTCGGTCAGGTGGCCGCCCAGAGTGGGCCCCACGGTCGGGGCCAGGGTGACGATCAGGCCCATGATGACGCTGGCCGTGACGCGCTGGGCGGGCGGGAAGGCGGTGAAGGCGACGGCGAACACCGTCGGGATCATGGCCCCGCCGACGAAGCCCTGGATCGCCCGGAAGAAGATCATCTGCTCGACCGAGGCCGACAGGCCGACCGCCACGCTCATCAGCATGAAGCCGGCGCAGGACGCCAGGAAGACGTTGCGGGTCCCCCACAGGCGCGACAGGTATCCCGAGAGCGGGATCATCACCACCTCGGGGATCAGATAGGCGGTCTGGATCCAGCTGATCTCGTCGGCCGAGGCGCCCACGCCCGCCTGGATCTGAGGCAGGGACGAGGCGACGATCTGGATGTCCAGGATGGCCATGAACTGGCCGATCACCATGCCGGCGAAGCCCAGCAGCAGGACCGTCCAGTTGACCTTGGGTTGTTCCGACGGCGGGGCCGCGACGGCTTGATCTGTCATGCTCACACCCGCCCCGTCATTCCGGGGCTTCGCGATGCGAAGAACCCGGAACCCAGGGCCTCGCGCTCGATAGACGGGTCAGGACGGCCGTTCATGCCGAACTCCTGGGTCCCGGGTTCGCGCTTCGAGCGCCCCGGGATGACGAAGGTTACTGGACGACCGCGGCGGTCTGGATCTGGCCGACGGCGCTCGGCGAAGCTCAGCCCGCCCTCGCTCTTCAAGTCCACCTTGACCTCGACCGACAGGCCGGGCCGCAGGGCGGCGCCCGCGCCGCGGTCCACGCGGATGCGCACCGGCACGCGCTGGGTGATCTTGGTGAAGTTGCCGGTGGCGTTCTCGACCGGGATGAGGGCGAACTCCGAGCCCGTCGCCGGGGCGAAGCTGTCGATATGGCCGACCAGGTGCTGGCCGGGGAAGGCGTCGGCGCGGATCTCGACCGTCTGGCCCAGGCGCAGGCGGTCCATCTGGGTCTCCTTGAAGTTGGCGACCACATAGGCGTCGCCCAGCGGCACGATGGACAGGATCTGCCCGCCCGGCCGGACATACTGGCCGACGCGCACGCCGCGGGCGCCCACCACGCCGGCGACGGCGCGCGGATCACGGTGCGCTCCAGGGC
>NZ_JBNFOJ010000345.1:0-2752 GCF_057364705.1 Brevundimonas sp. CURTG3B2_SDJG | reverse complement strand
ATTCCCTCGCCCCGACGACCCGACCGTCCTGGACAGCGTGATCGTCACCGGGCGCCGCGATCCCGAGGATCCGACCGTGGTCGCCGACGCCCGGGCGCGGCTGTCGCGCACGCCCGGCGCGGTCGCCGTCATCTCGGCCGAAAGCTACGGGACCCGCTTCGCCCAGGGCTTCTCCGACACCCTGCGCAACGTCCCCGGCGTCCTGGCCCAGAAGCGCTATGGCGAGGAGAGCCGGCTCTCCATCCGCGGCTCGGGGATCGCCCAGGGCTTCCACCAGCGCGGCGTCCTGTTCGCCCAGGACGGCGTGCCCTTCGCCGACGCCGACGGCTTCTCCGACTTCCAGGGGCTGGACGCTCTCAGCGCCCGCTACGTCGAGGTCTACAAGGGGGCCAACACCCTGCGCTTCGGCGGGGCCCAGCTGGGCGGGGCGATCAACCTGGTCACCCCGACGGGCCGCACGGCGGCGCGGGACGCCCTGCTTCAGGTCGAGGGCGGGTCGTTCGGCTTCCGCCGCCTCCATGGCGAATGGGCGACGCAGCGCGGCGACTGGGACGCCTTCATGGCCGCCACCGCTCTTGAGAGCGACGGCTATCGCCGGCAGAGCGACCAGTCGCAGGGCCGTCTGACCGCCAGCCTGGGCCGCCGCTTCGGCGAAGACCGTGAAGTCCGCCTGATCGTCCAAGCGGCGGACATCCAGCAGTCGGTCCCGGGCGCGTTGACGCTGAGCCAGGCGCTGGACACCCCCCGCATGGCGCCGACCGGCGCCATTCTGAACGACAACGCCCGCGACCTGACCCTGAAGCGCGCCACGCTCCAGACCCGCTGGCGCCTCGATGAGGCGACCCTGTTCGAGGGTGCGGTCTGGGGTTGGACCAAGTCCCTCTATCATCCGATCTTCCAAGTGGTGGACCAGGAGAGCGACACCCGCGGCGCCTTCGCCAGGATCGATTGGACCGGCGAGGTCGCCGGCCGGCGCGCCGACGCCTTCTACGGCTTCAGCTATCGCGACGGGGACCTGGACGCCCTGCGCTACGTCAACGTCCGCGGCCTGCGCGGCGCCCTGACCGCCAACGGGCGTCAGAGGGCGGACGCGATCGACGTCTTCGCCGAGGGCCGGCTGTTCGTGACCGACCGGCTGGCGGTCGTGGCCGGCGGCTCCTGGGGCCGGGCCACGCGCGACTACCAGGACCGGCTGAACGCGGCCAACGACGACTCCGTCGTCTACGACTGGATCTCGCCCCGCCTGGGCCTTCTGTGGGAGGACGAGAGCGGGTCGCAGGCCTTCGCCAACGTCACCCGTTCCGTCGAGCCGCCGACCTACGGCGCCCTGGTGCAGGCGCCGCTGACCGGGTTCACGCCCGTGGACGTCCAGGACGCCTGGACCGCCGAGATCGGGACGCGGGGCCGACGCGGCGACCTGGCCTGGGACGTGGCCGTCTATCGCAGCGAGATCGACGGCGAGATCCTGAACTTCATCGTCGGCCCCGACATCCCGGCGGCGACCTTCAACGCCGGCGAGACCGTGCACCAGGGGATCGAGGCGGGTTTGGACTGGCGATTGCCGGTCGAGGCGTTCGGCGGCTCGCTGCTGCTGCGCCAGACCTATGCGTACAGCGACTTCCGCTTCCAGGGCGATCCGCGCTGGGGCGACAACCGCCTGCCGGTGGTTCCCGAGCACCAGTACCGGGCCGAACTGAGCTGGCGGCATCCCTCGGGGGTGACGCTGACGCCGTCCCTCGAATGGCGTCCCAAGGACGTCTGGGTCGACTACGCCAATACGCTGAAGGCCCCCGGCTACACCCTCGCGGGCCTGAACGCGGCGTTCGACCTGGGCAACGTCACGCTCTACGCCGACCTGCGCAACCTGACCGACCAACGCTACGTCGGCGAGTTCGGGGCGGTGACCGACGCGCGCACGGCCTCCACGGCGGTCTTCTATCCCGGCGAGGGCCGTTCGGCCTTCCTCGGTCTGCGCCTGGCCTACTAGGCGCGCGCGAATGAGCATCGTGAGCGCGCGCCCGTTCCGCCCGCCAGGGGCGCCGGCCTGTCCGGCGCCTACCGCGCCGTCTGGCGCTGGCATTTCTACGCCGGCCTGCTGGTCCTTCCCGTCCTGATGTTGATGGCCCTGACCGGCGCGATCTACCTGTTCAGGGTCGAGATCGAGGACGCCGTCTACCGGCCCCTCGTCCGGGTCGCCCCGGCGGCGGCGACCGCCTCGGCCGACCTGTGGTGGGACGCCGCGCGCGCCTCGGGCCAGGACGAGGTGGTCAACGTCCTGGTTCCCGACCGGGCCGACCGCGCGGTCCGGTTCACCGTGCGCCGGGCCGACGGCCGCGTGCGATACGTCTTCATGAACCCCTACACCGCCCAGGCGACCGGCGTGACGGCGGCGGGCGGTATCATGGAGACGGTTAAGAGGCTGCACAGCCTGGCGCTGGTCGGCTCGTGGGCGAACATCGTCGTCGAGATCGTCGCCGGCTGGTCGATGATCCTGGTCGCCACGGGCCTGTTCCTGTGGTGGCCTCGCAAGCGCGAGGCGGGCGTGCTGACGGTGCGGGCGAGCACGGGTCGGCCCTTCTGGCGCGACCTGCACGCCGTCACGGGCCTCTATGCCGGAGCGGTGATCTTCTTCCTGGCCTTCACCGGCATGCCGTGGTCGGCGGTCTGGGGGGACCGGATCCTGAACCTGATGCGCGAGAGCGGCCTGGGCCGCCCCGCCGCTCCGGCGGCCGCGTCCGCCTGGGGCGCACGC
>NZ_JBNFOJ010000344.1:0-2758 GCF_057364705.1 Brevundimonas sp. CURTG3B2_SDJG | reverse complement strand
GGGCAGCGGAGACCCTGGCGGGCGTGCCCGGCGTGACCGAGGCCGAGGCGATGGACCGCAAGGCCGCCGAGGCCTTGTTGCGCCCCTGGATCGGCGACGCCGTCCTGCCCGACCTGCCCATCCCCTACCTGGTCACCGTCCGTCTGGACCGCACCGCCCCGGCCAGCGCCGTCAGCCTGAGCCGTGCGCTGGCGAGGCGGGCGTGGACGCCGCCGTCGACGACCACAGCCTGTGGCGTGGCGAGGTCGAGCGATCGGCCGCCCTGATCAGCGCGCTTGCGATCGCGGCCTTCCTCCTGACCGCCGGCGCGGCCGGTGCAGCCGTCGTCTACGCCACCCGGGCGGGCATGGCGGCGCAGGGGTCGGTCATCGAGACGCTCAGCCTGAACGGGGCCTCGGACGGCCGCATCGCGGGCCTGTATCAGCGGCGCTATGGCCTTCTAGCCGCGGGGGCCGGCGCCGCGGGGGCCGGGGCCGCCATCGGCCTGGTCGCCGTACTGCGCTTCCTGGGCGGCGCCGAAGGGGTCACCCCGGCCTTGCCCGTGGCCTGGACCGACGCCCTGATCCTCTCGCCATGCCCCCTGCTGGCCGCTACGGTGGCGCTTGTCGCGGCGCGCTTCGCCGCCCTGGCGCGGCTGAAGGGGCGTGGCTAGATAAGACCATGAAGTTTTTGACCTTCATCGCCATCGTGGCGCTGATCTGGCTGATCGGCCTGTTCGCTTTCGCCGAAAGGGTGCGCGGCTACACGCCCGCCGCGGAGCCGGCGCGCGCGGACGCCATCGTGGCCCTGACCGGCCCCTCGGCCGAACGGGTCAACGCCGCCATCCGGCTGCTGGAGCAGGACAAGGGCGAGCGGGTCCTGATCTCGGGCGTCAACCGGGAGGTCCGCCGCCAGGAGCTGCGCGCCCTGACCCCGGGCTCGAACCGGCTGTTCAACTGTTGCGTCGACCTGGGCTTCGAGGCCGAGGACACGATCGGCAACGCCCAGGAGATCGCCGCCTGGGCCCGGGCAAAGAACTACGACAGCCTGATCGTGGTCACCTCGGACTACCACATGCCCCGCGCCCTGACCGAAATCCGCGCCGCCGCCCCGGGCGTCGCCCTGACCCCCTATGCGGTGGAGACGCCGTCGCTGGACGATTCGCGCTGGTGGCGGGCCGCCGTCACCGCCCGGCGGATGACGCTGGAGTATGTGAAATACCTCGCCGCCCTGGGCCGCGCGGCGCTGGGCAAGCTGTCGGACGACGCGCCTGCCGCCCTGGACGAGACCGATACGCCCGAGAAGAAGGCCGCCTGACGTGACCACCCTGCGATCGCTGGCCTTCACACTGTGGCTCTACCTGTCGATGCCGATCTTCGCGATCGGCCTGTCGCCGGCGCTGCTGATGCCCCATCGCTACGCCATGGGCGTCATCAAGCTGTGGGCCCGCTTCGTCTTGTTCGGCCTGCGCTGGATCGCCGGGGTGAAGGTCGAGGTGCGCGGACTGGAGCGCCGCCCCTCGGGCCCCGCCCTGGTCGCCCCCAAGCACCAGGGCATGCTGGACGTGGTCGCCCCCTTCGCCTTCCTGGACGACCCCTGCTTCGTCCTGAAGAAGGAGCTGATGCCGCTGCCCTTCTTCGGCTGGTTCGCCTGGAAGACGAAGATGATCCCGGTCGACCGCAAGGCCCATGCAAAGGCGCTCAAGGACATGGTCCGCCACGCCCGGGCCCGTCTGGCCGAGAACCGTCAGATCGTCATCTTCCCTGAGGGCACCCGCACCGCGCCCGGCGCCGAACCGGATTACAAGCCCGGCGTGGCCGCCATCTACCGCGACCTGGAGGTCGCCTGCTGGCCCATCGCCACCAACTCCGGCGTCCACTGGCCCGCGCACGGCTTCAAGCGCTATCCGGGGACCGTGGTGTTCGAGTTCCTGGAGCCCATCCCGGCCGGCCTGAAGCGGGCCGAGTTCATGGCGCGGCTGGAAGAGAACGTGGAGACGGCGTCGACGGCGCTGCTTGCGGCGCCGGCGGTCAGGACGCTCAATACGGTCCGTTGAAGTTCAGCCTGACGATCCGGCCGGCCGTCGCGTCATACTCGGCCCCGAAGAAGGTCGGCCCGCCGTCGCAGACGATCACGGGCTCCGTTCGCCAGTTCGGGATTTCGTCCCTGGACGGATAGAAGTTTCCGTACACCAGCCGCCGACCGTCCCTGACATAGCCGACATACTGCCGCCGCCAGCCCTCCGGCGGAATCGGATCCCGCAGATCCTTGCCGACCGATGAGGTGGCGAGAGCGGCCGGAAGGATGGCCTCCAGCGCCGCGATGTCGGCCCACGCCGGCTCCCAGGTTCCCTGGCCTGGGTCGGGCGCGGATCGGGAGCACTGCCTTAGAAGCTGCGGAATCACCGAAGCCGGCAGAATGGCGGCGTCGGCCGGTCCGCGTGCCCCGGCCGGGCTCGGCGTCCTGCTCTGGGGTTCGGCGCAGCCAGCGACCAGCAGCAGGGACAGCAGGATCGGGAGACGGGTCATGCCGTCATGACGCCATCGCCGCCGGCCCGGGTCAACCGGTGGTCAGCGCAGGCTCTCCCATGACAGGGCGTGCACCCTGTCCCGCCCCAGGGCCGCCGCCATGGGCGGTTCGGGGAACAGGCCCGCCACCGCTGGATGCCGCGCGTCCAGACCCCCGGTCGAAGGCGCCGAACGGACCGGGCATGATCAGCCGGCGACCGTCGGTCACGAAACAAGGCCGGCGGCACCCCCCGGCCGTAGGCGGCCACCCG
>NZ_JBNFOJ010000343.1:0-2813 GCF_057364705.1 Brevundimonas sp. CURTG3B2_SDJG | reverse complement strand
CGCGCCTCTCGCCGCTGCTCGAGCGTATCGAGCCGCTCAGCCAGCAGCGCGGCGGACTCCAGCCGCCGACGTCGGTCGCCGGCGGCGGCCAGGGCGATGTCCTCGCGCAGGAGGGGATCGTCCACCTCCCCTTCCCAGCCGGCGGCGAGCGGCCGGTCCAGGTCGCCCACGGTCATCTGATAAAGGATCAGCCCCAGGGCGTAGATGTCCGCGGCCATCCCCGGCGCTGCCCCCTGCGCCACCTCGGGCGCGCGATAGGCGGCGGTGTCGGATCGGGTCGAGGCTTCATCCTCTCCCGGCGGAAAGCCGCCGCCCGAGATGCCGTGCAGGTCCAGCGCCGCCTGATCGAGCAGCCAGCCGCTGCCGAAGTCGGCGAGACGGACGACCGGAGGCCCGTCCGGCGGCGTCTCGATCAGCACGTTGGCGGGCTTCAGGTCCTTGTGCAGCACCCCGGCGCCGTGCGCGGCCGCCACGGCGCGGGCCAGGTCGGCCACGATGGCGATCCGACGCTCCAGCGGCATGGCGGCCAGCCCGCCCTCCAGGGCGCCGGCCCAGGCGCGCATGTCCTGCCCGGCGTCCGCCGCTTCGATAAAATAGGGCGCGGCGTCGAAGTTCCATTCCAGCACGTCGACACAGGGCCGCCGGTCGCCCAGAACATTGCGCATCAGTCGGAACAGAGCGACCTCGCGGCGCAGGCTGCGCAGGCGGTCCGGCGCGTCGGCGAACTTGAAGATGCGCGTCTCGTCCACCTTCCGATGGCGCGCCCGCCAGACGTCGCCGGCGCCGCTGTCGCCCAACGCCTCCTCGAGCACCCATTGCGGACGACCCGGAACCGGATCTCCCGAGGCGAAGGCGAAGCGCGGCGCCAAAGGCGTCGACAACTGTTCGACCTCGACCGGCCCCGCCAGGCGATAGCCGACCCGAGGGAGAGTCTGGATCACATCGCCCCCGCCTTCTCCGAGGGCCCCACGCAGCTTGGACACGGCCGTGGTCAGGGAGGCCTCCACCACGTGGACGCCGGGCCAGACGGCGTCGAGCAGCTCGGCCTTGGTCACCGCCTCGCCGGCGCTGAGCAACAGCTCATGCAGGACCTGAAGCGGCTTCCCCTCCAGCTCCACGGGTTGGCCGGCGACGGACAGGCTCCAGGCGGCCTCGTCGAACACCGCGTCCGCGAAGCGCCATCTGCGCCGTCTCCGGCGCGGCCCTGAACCGCCTTCTGCCATGGAGCCACCTCGAATGCCGCCTGCGATCCGGAAGCCTAAGGGAACGCGGTCCGGAATGGCAACGCTCGGCGAGCGCCGGCTGGCGACTTCAGAACTTCTTTAGCTTGGCGTCAGGACCCCGCGGGACGATCCGAGCAAGCTGACCTCCTGGAAGCGCGACAGGCGCTGCATCACGGAGGCCGAAAGGCATGGAGAACCCGCTTTTCCCCAACAGGATCGACCGGTCCGCCGCGCTCGGCGCTTTCAAGCGGGCCGGATCCACCGACGCGGACGTGCTGGCGTCGGTGAAAGCCACGCTGGTCCAGACGTCGAGAACGGCGGTCCGGGGCGGATGGGGGCTGATCGTCTCGGGCGTCCTGGTCTGCCTGACCATTCTCGGCATCCCGGCCGGCGTCGCCATGGCCTTGATCGGCTGGTGGGTGATCTCCCGCGCTCAGAAGAACATCCGCCTGGTCGACGAGGTCTTGGCGGAGTTTGCGGCGGCGCCCCAGCCGGCCTGACACATCATTCACGAACAGGAGGGAAGAGCCATGAAGGGCAAGATTCTCGGCGTCGCCGCCGGCGACCTGGCGGGCGCCATCACAGGAGACGACGGCAAGCGCTATCGCTACGAGGCCGCCGACTGGCGTGGCGAACGGCTCGCCTCGGTCGGGGCCGCCGTTGACTTTGAGGTCGAAGGCGGAGCCGCGCGCGACGTCTATCCCGCCGTGGGCGCCTTCACCGGCGTCGGCGCCGCCGCGGCCTCGGTCGAGGCTCTCGCCGGGTCGTCCGGCGGCGGGAAGATCATCGCCCTGTTCAAAGGGACCCTGGCCTTGCCGCTGGCGATCCTGGTGCTGGTCGCCTTCTTCCTGCCGGCTCTGTCGTCGCCGATGCTGACCGTATCCCAGCTGGGGCTGGACAAGATCACGGCCGCCGTCAGCCCGAACTTGGCGCAGGCCGAGCATGGCCGGCGCCGCCTGGCCGACCTGGAGCGTGATCTGGCTCGCTTCAAGACCGACGCCGCCCGGGGCGGCGCCGGCGCTCCGGACAGCATCTACGGCTACGGCAACGTCGGCGACCGCATCGCCTCGCTCGAGGAACAGCGCGCCGAGATTCGCAAGGGACTGGGCGCGATCGATTTCCTGAAGACGGTGGACGCCGCCCTGATCCTGCGCTTCGCCGCCGTGCTCGCCGCCCTGTGGCTGATCTGGCAAGGCCTGGGCGGGCGCGGCCCTGCGCCCTTGGGAGCTCGCCGCAGGCGCGCCGCCCTCTTCGCCGGCGGCCTGACCTTCCTACTGCGGTCCGCGATCCTGGGCCTGGTCTCGGCCGTGAACCCGCTCGGCGAAGCCGCCGCCGCTCAGGCTGAAGCCCTCATTTCGGTCGAGATCGGGGCCTGGCTGCTGCTCGCCGCCGGCGCGGGCCTGATCGCCTCCGGCCTGGGCCTGATCCGCAATCCCCTTGGACGAACCTGACCCTGGAAGGAGCCGCCATGCGCATCCGTCTCTCCACCCTCGCGACCCTTTCAGCGGCGACCTTGCTGACTGGCGCAGCGTGCGCACGCCGGCCCGCCGGGCCGGGCCGCGGCTCCAGCCGTCGCCACCACCGCGGCCC
>NZ_JBNFOJ010000342.1:0-2841 GCF_057364705.1 Brevundimonas sp. CURTG3B2_SDJG | reverse complement strand
GCCGGCCCACAGCGTCTCGGGCGCCATCGTCCGCCGCCGGCGCGAGGGCAGCAGGCGGAGCGGCAGATCCGGCCCGAGCGCCGCGACCAGAGGCAGGGCGATCAGCAGGCAGACGGCGCCCCGCAGAATATCGACACGATCGGTCGGGCTTCGGAAGCCCGGCAGGCCGGCGAGCGCCAGACCCGCGCCAGCGACGACGCCGGACTTGATCAACAGACTCAGGAACAGGGCGATCATGAGCCGCGGTCCTTTGCCTGATCGATGGCGCGCTGCAGGGCGGCGATCTCTTCGGGTTTGAGCTTCTGCGTCAGCCCCAGCAGGGCCGTGGCCGCGGTCGCGGCCGAGCCGGCGAAGAAGGTGTCTACCATCCGGGTCAGCGCTCCCTTGGCGAGGCTTTCGGGGGACGGGGCCGGACGGTAGACGAAGCCCCCCTCCTCTGCGCGCCGGATCACAACACCCTTGGCTTCCAGTCGAGCCAGCAGGGTACGGACGGCGGAATCGCTGAGCGGGGCTTCAAGGGCCGCGCGGACGGCGCTTGTCGTGCCCTGTTCGAGGCGGCACAGGGTTTCGAACACCTCTCGCTCGCGCCGGGGCAGGGTCTCTATCACGGGCGGCCTCGCAATGTTCACTACATGTGTAGCGCTACGTTTGTAGCGAATTGCGTCGCAAATGGGGCGGTCGGATGAACTCGGCGCAAGGGGCGGCGCGAGAGGCGATAGGGCCGCGGCTTGACCGCGGCCCCGGATCACCAGCCGTAACGGATCCGAATCTCCCCGCCATGACTTGTGGCGGCGTCGCCCAGGAAGCCCCGGTAACGGAGGCCCAGCATCAAGCGGTCTGAAAAGGACCAGTCCGCCCCCAGGTCGAGGTTCAACATGTGGCGGGACCAGCCGTCCAGCGGGATCCAGTAGGTCGGGCTGGCCGCCCAGTCGGCGTAACGAACCCCCTGAGCCCCAATGTCCTCGAACTCGTAGGACCACTCCAGGCGCGCGCTCGGCTCGACCGATCCGTGGCGGCGCATGTCCGCCCGCCACCGCCAGGCGAAGCCCAGGTTCGCCGACAGGCTGTTCTGCCGGGTCTCGTCCCAAGCCAGGACCCCCAGGCCGGCGCCGTCTCGGTAAAGGCCTCAAGCGTGATCTCGCGGGCGTCCAACCGGGCGTAGACGTCGCCCGACCAGCGATCGCGATGGATCAGCTGGCCGATCGCCGCCGAACCGAACACAAGGTCGCCGCCCCGACGGCCATCCGCGAAGCCGTCCGGCTGCCCACCCAGGCCCAGGACCCAGCGTCGGCTGTCGAACTTGAGATCCGCATAGCCGACCAGTCCGTCCAGGTAGAGGTCGGCGACCGGCCGCCAGCTGGCGTAGACCGCGCCCGAAACCGCCGTTCCGTTGGAGACGGAGCCATTGTCGCCGATCCGCGTCCGGTCCTCCCCATAACCCAGACCGCCGCCCACGATCAGCTGATCCGACAGCCGCACATCCAGGCCTGCGGTGACCCCGTGGGTGGCGAAGCGGCTGTCACGCTGGCCGACGGCGTCCTGACGGCCCCAGTCGATGGCGCCGGCGGCCCAGAATCCGATGGTGTCCCGCCGACCGTCGTTCATGTCGGTGGAGGGAGACATGTTCAGGGCCTCCGTGCGGCTGGAACTGGCGGGAACGCGGGCTCGGCCCGACCACAGGTCCAGACCCAGCATGTCGCGCTCGCGGCCATCGCCCAGCGATCCGGGATCCAGCCGCTCGCTGCGGGGATCCAGCTGGCGGCGCAGCGCCTGGCGGGGATCTCTGTCCTCGTCGCCTGTCAAGCCCAGGTTGAAGCTCAGCGCACTGCCGGAGTCGTTGTCGCCGTCGTGCAGGGCCTGCAGGCGCTGCTGGAAGTTGTCGATCTGGGCGTCGGCGAAGCGGCGGGCCGCGTTCACCTGGCTGCTGGCCACCCCGCGCACGTCGGGATCCAGCGACGGATCCGGACGCGGTTCGACCGTGATAGTCACCGTGCCCGCCGCGCTGGTCGCGAAGGCGTTGCTCAGCGTGTAAAGCACCGTTGCCTGGCCGGTGAAGGTGTCCGCCGGAGTGAAGACCAGGTCATACAGCTGCACCCCAGCCGCGCCGGTGCGCGGCGCTATCGTGGCCGTTCCGGCTCCGGCCGGGCCCACGGAGACCACCGCCGCGCCGGTGAACGGCGCGCCCGTGGCGCCCTCGGTCAACTCCACCGTCGCCGTCTGCCGGCCAGTATGGTCGCGGTCTTGGGCGCCCCCGGAACAACTGCGGGGTTGACGGTGACGGTCACCGTTCCGGGAGCCGAAGGGCCGCCGGCGTTGCTGATCGTGTAGGTGAAGGCGTCGATCCCGGAATAGGCTCCGTCGGCCGTGTAGACGATGGCCAGGCCCTGTATCACCGCCACGCCGTGGCTGGGCGGCGACACCACCGACACCGAGGTGAAGTCCACGCCCGTCGCGCCGTTGGTCGCCTGTATAGTCACGCTCTGGCCGCCCACGACCGTGGCGCTCTGCGGCTGGACCACCGGGACGGGGGTGCCGATCCCCAGGGTGTAGGCCGCCGCCTGGGTGAAGCCGTGCGCGTCGGTCGCCGTCGACAGGCTGGAAGCCGAAGTCGCCGGCGGCCGCGGCGTGCCGGACAGGATTCCGCCCGGGTCCAGGGCCAGCCCGGAAGGCAGGGCGCCGCCGGTGACGGTGAAGCCGTAGGGTCCGGTTCCGCCCGAGGCGGAGAAGGCCTGGCTGTAGGCCAGCGTCCGCGCTCCCGCGGCAGGGCGCCCGCCGCCGGCGTCAGCACGAATCGTCGGCGCCGTGACCTCAGGCTATAGGCGACGGGTGCGCTGGCTGAAC
>NZ_JBNFOJ010000341.1:0-2843 GCF_057364705.1 Brevundimonas sp. CURTG3B2_SDJG | reverse complement strand
CACCTCGTGCTCGCGCGCGCCGATGGGGACGATGGCGCGGCCCTGCTCTCCGGCCCGCGCCTGGGCGAAGGCCATGTAGAGGGCCGAGGCCGACTTGCCGCCCGACCGCGCCGGCGGAAGGGCGGCGGTCGCCCGCCCGCCTCGGCCCAGGCGCCGGTTGAACGCCAGCACCTGGCCGGTGGCCCAGACCAGCGCGGCCGGTTCGGCCATCGCGTCCAGCAGGTCGACGGTCGCGTCCCCGGCCGGCTTGCGGTTCTCGGCCCGGGCGTAGGCGAACAGGCCGATCAGGGCGACGGCCCCGACGGTGAAGATCAGCACCAGGCCGGGCGCGCTCAGCGGATCGGCCCGGAAGGCCGGATAGGCCAGGGCCCCGACCGCGACGACGAAGCCGATCGCCATCACGATCAGCAGCGGGTCGAAAGCCTTGCGGGAGGTTGCGGTCATGGCGCCTCGGCCCGAATCAAAGGGCAGGATGGGCGATAGTGATCCGTATGCGACGCGGGCGCGAATCCGGCGCTCGGCGCGGGCTCTGAAAGTCGCGTTTAGTCAGGCGCGGTCTTCAACTGGACGCCTCTTGCCTTCGTCGGCGAGAGTATGGATCGAAAGCGCCTCGGACGCGGATACGGACGATGGGCCATCGCCTTCGAGACCGGCCTTACGGCGCCTGGCCAAGTAGCGCATCTGCTCGGGGTAATCCCGGCCTGATCCAGGAAAGAACTCGAGCTGGTCCAGGTCGGCGCGCCACAATCGGAATAGGCCTATCGCGGCGAACGTACCGCCGAGCATCAGGCGACGATGTATGGGACCAGGAGAGCTTGGAAGAGGTAGGAACCGCCCCGGCGCCGGTCGAGAAGCCACGTCGGCGCGTGGGGTGCGATCTCCCGGTAGAGCCAGACTGCGAAGACCGTCCAAGCGACGACCAGGAAGAGCCAACAGAACGACGCGCCGACAGCGCGCCAGATCGATAGTTTGGGCCACCCGCTCATCCGTCCAACCCAGCTGACGAGGCCGGAAGGACGAACGGGTGGAATTCCGGGCCTCAGGCCGCCTTGCGCTGTTCCGCCTTCAGGCCGCGGGCGGCGTCGATGCGGGCCTCGGCGATGGCGTCGGCGATCTGGTGGGTCGGGCGCTTTTCCACTTCCGAACGGTCCAGGACCTCCTCCAGCGTCTCCATCAGGCGCGAGAGCTTGGCCTCGACCCAGGCCGGGTCGTAGGCCCCGCCGGTGTTGCGGGCGTTCAGCTCGGACGCGACGTTGATGATGCCGCCGCCGTTGACGACGTAGTCCGGCGCGTAGAGCACGCCGCGCTCGAAGAGCGTCTGGCCGATGTCCGGGGTGGCCAGCTGGTTGTTGGCGGCGCCGACCACGGCCTTGACCGTCAGGCGGTCCAGGGTCTGCGGGTTCAGCGTCGCGCCCAGGGCGCAGGGGGCGTAGATGTCGGCCTTGACGTCGTAGATGGCGTCCGGGGCCACGATCTCGGCGTTGGTGCGGGCGGCGACTTCGGACAGCAAGGCGGCGTTGACGTCGGTCATGACCAGCTTGGCGCCGGCCGCATGGAGCTTGTCGGCCAGGTAGCCGCCGACGTGGCCGATGCCTTGGACCGAAACCGTCAGGCCGGTCAGATCGTCCTGCTTCCACAGACGGCGGGCGGCCAGCAGGGTGGAACGGAACACGCCCTCGGCGGTGACCGGCGACGGGTCGCCCGAGGCTTCGGGACCGTCCGACAGGCCCAGCACGTAGGGCGTCACTTTGCGGGCCTCGGCGATGTCGGCGACCGACACCCCGACGTCCTCGGCGGCGTAGTAGATCCCGCCCAGGGTGTCGACGGCGCGGCCGAAAGCGCGGAACAGCTCGGGCGTCTTCTGGGTCTTGCTATCGCCGATGATGACCGACTTGCCGCCGCCCATCTCCAGATCCGCCACGGCGTTCTTGTAGCTCATGCCCTTGGACAGGCGCAGCACGTCTTCCAGCGCCTCGGCCGAGGAGGCGTAGTTCCACATGCGGGTGCCGCCGACGGCCGGCCCCCGCGCCGTTGAGTGAACAGCGATAATGCCGCGCAGGCCGGTCTTTTCATCAAAGACCGCATGAACGCCTTCGTGGTTCGCGAAGGACGGAGAATCAAACAGGGTCATGCCCATAAGCGGCTACTCCCGGGGTGTTTTTTTGTTGCGGCGCTGATACGCCCCATCGCTTAACACCGCAAGCATGGCGGTTTCGCGTCAGCGCGGAGGGAGGGGCTAGGTTCTAGGGGCTAGGTTTAGGGAAGACGGTAGCCTAAGCCGCGGCGCTGCCCGGAAGCGTTCCTAGAACCTGGCCCCTGGAACCTAGAACCTGCCTTAAAGCGCCGGCGCGACCTCCCCCACACCCGAGGGCAGCGGCGCGCTCGCGTCCCGCAGCCAGGCTTCGACGTCGCGGTACATGGCCTCGGCCTGGAGGTCGCGGTTCAGGATGTGCCACCCGTCCGGATAGTAGCCGGTGCGCAGGTTCGGCCGCTCGCCGGCTCGCTGCAGCGCCAGGCGCATGGCGGGCTTCTGGATGACGTTGTCGTGCGCGCCGTACAGCAGCAACGTCGGAGCGCGCACGCCGCCCAGGCCCAGAGAGGCGCTCTCCATCAGGTCGACCAGGCCGTACAGGGTGTCGAAGCGGGTGGAGATGATGCTGTTCGGGTCCCGGCCGTTGCGGAACAGTTCGATCCGGTTGTCCGATGCGGGATGATCGCGGATGGCCCACTCGGGCGCGTCGACCGCGCGGTCGCCCATGGCGCGCGCGGCCAACCACAGGCCGGCGGAATTGACCGGCCCCTGGGCCGTCCAGCCCCAGACGGCGGGGGCCAGCAGGACGACG
>NZ_JBNFOJ010000340.1:0-2848 GCF_057364705.1 Brevundimonas sp. CURTG3B2_SDJG | reverse complement strand
CGGGTGACCGACGCCGCCAACGCCCGCGCCGCCGCGGAAGAGGCGACCGTCTCGGCCCGCATCGCCGAGGCCGAAGCCGCCATCGCCAAGACCCGCGACGCCGCCATGACCAACGTCTCGTCCATCGCTTCGGACACGGCCGCGGCCATCGTCGACCGTCTCACCGGCAAGGCGCCCACCAGCGCCGAAGCCGCCGCCGCCGTGAAGGGCGCCGCCTGATGGAATTCTTCAATCCCCACCTCTACGACCTGGCCAACCCGGAACTCTGGGTCGCCATCGGCCTGGTGATCTTCTTCGTGATCGTCGCCGTCGCCGGCGTGCCCAAGCTGGTCGCCGGAACGCTGGACGCCAAGGCCGCCAAAATCCAGGGCGAACTGGACGAGGCCGCCCGGCTGCGCACGGAAGCCGAGGCCCTGCTGGCTCAGATCCGCCAGGAGAAGGCCGAGGCCGAGGCCCAGGCCGCCGAGATGCTGAAGGCCGCCGAAGCCGACGCCCGCCGCCTGGAGGAAGAGTCCAAGGCCAAGCTGGAAGAGACCCTGGCCCGACGCCAGGCCCTGGCCGAGCGCCGCATCGCCCAGGCCGAGGCCCAGGCGTCCGCGGAAGTGAAGGCCGCGGCCGCCGACCTGGCCGCCAAGGCCGCCGAGCAGATCCTGACCGCCCGTCTGGCGGGCCAGAAGAGCGACCCGCAGCTCGACGCCGCGATCGCTCAGCTGGGCGCGCGCCTGAACTAGATCAGGCGAGACAGGAGACCGAACAGGGCCCCGGCGTTCCGCTTGGGGCCCTTTTCCTTTGCGGCCCGATCAGTGCGCCGGCGCGGCGCCGATCGGGTGGTGGTGCTTCTCGCGCCGAAGCAGCCGGCCGTAGACGTTGCCCATCACGATCCCGAACAGGGCGTGGCTGGCGATCATCCAGGCCAGGGTGCCGAAGCCGGCCCGCATGAAGAACATCCCCACGCCGGCCAGCGGCGCGATCGTCAGGCCCATGACGATGAAGGCGCAAACGGCGAACAGAATGCCCTTCGATTCGGGGGTGTCGGTCGGCAGACGGGGGTAGAGGACCGCGAACAGCGGCCCCAGCACCAGCGTGCCGGCGACGAAGTGGGCGACCCAGCCGACAGCCGAGTTCTCTGGCATCTGCAGCATGACGGACAGCAACTGCGGGAAGCTGACGGCCCAATGGCCGACCGTTACGTTCACGAGCTCGATGACCGAGACCGCGATAGTGGCCGCGAAACCTGCGACCAGACCCTTCTGTACGCGTGACATCATGACCAATAGCGCCTCCCAAACGCCTGTTTCGGTTCTTGACTACGCATGGGAGAGCATACGCCTGTCGCAGTGACCGGCGTTCACATTGACGTGCTTCGCACGTGCGGGAGGCCCGACTAGACGAAGGTCGCGCCGGTCAGGCGTTCGGAAGCCTCCCAAAGCCGCGCGGCGGTCTGGGCGTCCAGAGCCGCCGGGTCGATCCTGGCTCGGCCAGGCGGGCCCCGGGTCTCGCCCAAACTTTGCGGGCCGTAATAGCCGCTGGGCTGCACCTCAGGCGACGTCGCGGCCATCAGCGAGGGCAGGGCGCCGGCGGCGGCCGGCTGGCCCACCACGCCGATCAGGCGGCGGGTCACGAAGGCTTGCAACGGCCTCTCCCGTGCGGAGCCGTTGGCGATCAGGTCGGTTCGCGCCAGGCCCGGGTGCGCCGCCACGCTGGTCAGGCCCCAGCCGTTCGCGTCGCTGCGCCGCTGCAACTCCATGGCGAAGATCAGCATGGCCAGCTTGGATTGCTGATAAGCCGGCCACGCCTTGTAGCCGGCCTCGGCGTTCAGGTCGTCGAGCCGAATGCGGCCACCACGATGCGCGATACTGGACAGCTGTACGACGCGCGCCGATCCGGCGCGAAGCAGCGGGAGCAGACGCCCGGTCAGGGCGAAGTGCGACAGGTAGTTGATCCCGAACTGGG
Organism: Brevundimonas sp. CURTG3B2_SDJG; assembly: GCF_057364705.1. NCBI lineage: Bacteria > Pseudomonadati > Pseudomonadota > Alphaproteobacteria > Caulobacterales > Caulobacteraceae > Brevundimonas > Brevundimonas sp. CURTG3B2_SDJG. Next base: position 895 of record NZ_JBNFOJ010000340.1, on the reverse strand, counting down.
CCTCGTGGCCGTCGACCGTGGCCTGGCGGGTGGGCAGATCCATCACCCCGGCGTTGTTGACCAGGATGTCGACGGGACGGCCTTCCCAGACCAGCCGATCGGCAAAGGCCTTCACCGACGCCAGGCTGGCCAGGTCGACCGGCTCGAACCGGAGTCTGGCCTCGGGGACGCGGCGCCGGATGAAGGTCTCGGCCGTCCGGCCCTTGTCCGGGTTCCGCGCCGCCAGGACCACTTCCGCGCCCGCCGCCGCGAGCGCCAGGGCGGTTTCCAGCCCCAAGCCGCCGGTGGCTCCGGTCACGATGGCCAGCTTGCCCGTCAGATTGGGAATGTCGCGGGTGGTCCAGGCGGTCATGTCGGCTATCCTCCGCGATCTGTTCGCCAAATCGGTGCAGTTGGATTATATGCATCAAGTGCAAATATGCAAGAAGTGCAAATAGGCCCGTCTCTCGAGGCCGGCTTGCGGGAACGCAAGCGGGCGGAGACCCATGCCCGCATCCAGGCCGAGGCCGTGCGGCTGTTTCTCGAGCAAGGGTTCGAGGCGACCACGCTGGACGAAATCGCGGAGGCCGCGGGCGTCTCCAGACGGAGCCTGTTCCACTATTTCGGGTCGAAGGAGGAGATCGTCCTGTCCACCAAGGCCGGCTTTCCGGCCATGATCGCCGCGGCGGTGGCGCGCCGGTCGGCGGACGAGCCGCTGCTGGACATGGTGGAGAACGCCTTCATCGACCTCGCGCGTTCGCCTCCCGATCCGAAAGCCGAGGCCCTCGGCCGCCTGATCAGCCGCACGCCGAGCCTCGCCGCGGGAGATCAGGCCAAGTACGCCGCGGTCGAACACGCCCTCGCGGCCGCGTTGGCGGAGCGCAAGGGGGCTCCTCGCGACGACCTGGCTGCCGGG
>NZ_JBNFOJ010000339.1:0-2849 GCF_057364705.1 Brevundimonas sp. CURTG3B2_SDJG | reverse complement strand
CCGGGCCGAGGGGGCGCGGGCGCGGCTGAAGCCCGAGGCGGCCTCCGGCCTGGCCGGCGCCCCCGCTGTCCGAAGGCCTGCCCGGCCAGTGGATACAGCCCTACTGGCTGTGGCTGACGGTCCACGACGCCGGCGGAACCCTCTCCGTCGACGTCGAGGACGGGCGCGTGGCGTTGTCCGCCCGCATGCCTAACTGAGGCTTAAGCCGGTTTCCCAAGGACTCGTTAACCGGCTCGCGGTGATTATGGGGCCCGAGAAACACACGCGGGCGTTGTGTTTCTCCTTGTATTCGGGACGACATCTTGACCCCCAGAACCTGTCTGATCGTCGATGACAGCCGGATCATCCGGAAGGTCGCCCGACGCATCGTCGAATCGCTGGGCTTCGAAGTCGATGAAGCCGCCGACGGCTCGGAAGCGCTGGCCTTCTGCGCCGGCGTGATGCCCGAGGTCATCCTGCTGGACTGGTCGATGCCGGTGATGGACGGAATGACCTTCCTGCGGCGGCTGCGGGCGCTGCCCGGCGGCGGCGACCCCAAGGTCCTGTTCTGCACTATCGAGACCCGCGCCGACCGGATCGCCGAGGCCCTGTCGGCCGGCGCCGACGACTACGTCATGAAGCCTTTCGACGGCGAGATCCTGTCGTCGAAATTCGCCGAGGTGGGGGCTGTCTGAACCCATGTCGCCGCCATGACGCCTGAAGACTTCGAACGCCTGCAGTCGCTGATGGCCTCGCGCGCCGGGTATCGGCTGACGCGCGACCGGATGAAGCTGGCCGAGCACCGGCTGGGGCCCGTGGCGCGCGCGAGGGCTTCGAAACGGTGGACGCCATGCTGGCCTCGCTATGGTCCAAGCCGGTGGCGTCCCTGGGCTGGTCGGTGATCGAGGCCCTGTTGAACCCCGAGACCTGGTTCCGACGGGACCGCCCGACCTTCGACACCTTCGGCCGCGAGCTCCTGCCGGCGCTGGCCCGCGCCCGCGAGGGCCAGCCGGTGCGCGTCTGGTCGGCCGGCTGCTCCACCGGCCAAGAGGCCTGGTCGGTGGCCATGACGGCGCTGGAGGCTTCGGCCTCGGTCGAGATCGTCGCCACCGACCTGTCCCAGCGCGCCCTGGAGAAGGCCCGGACGGGCGCCTACACCGGCTTCGAGATCCAGCGAGGCCTGAAGGCCGAGACCATGCTGCGCTGGTTCGAACAGGCCGAGGACGCCTGGATCGCCCGGCCGGAACTCCGCGCCACCGTGCACTTCGCCCGCGCCAACCTGTTGGACGCCCCCGCGGACAACACCCGCTTCGATGTCATCTTCTGCCGCAGCGTGCTGGACGACATGGAGCCGGGCCAGCGCGCCCGCGTGCTGGACAACCTCGAGCGTCGCCTGGTCGACGACGGCTGCCTGTTCCTGGGGCCGGACGAACGGATCGAGGGCGACAGCATCGCCTTCCGCGCCGTGGCGGGCCGCAAGGGCCTGTTCGTCAAGTCGCCGACGAGCCTGCGCCGCGCCGCCTGATCGGCCTCTTCGCGATTCCGCCGGAATGAATTAAGCGAAATCGGTCGAGTTGGGCCGCCTCCGGCTCGGCTCAGATTTCGCTCAGGATACAGGCGTGACCATTTTTTGGATTCAGGTCGTTCCGACCTGAAGCAAAATGGTCTAGCGTCCTCTCCGTCTGGTCGAGGGGGGATGAAGATGCGGCTCGTCTGGCTCATCGGATCGTTGGCGCTGGCGCTGCTGATCGCGATCGCAACTCTGCAGGTCCCAGGCCCCGCGCCGACCGACGCTCCGCCCACGACATTCTCCGCCGGACGCGCGATGGCCGATGTGCGCGCCATCGCCCGTCGACCCCACCCCGTCGGCTCGGCCGACCACACGCGGGTCCAGGCCCTGCTGCTGCGGCGCATGGCCGAGCTAGGTCTGCAGACCTCAGTCCAGACCGGCCCGATCTCCCAGGGGTCGGCCCGCTATCTGCGCGAGATGGGCGGCGACCCGGCGGCGGCGGACTACAGCGCCACGAACCTGATCGGCGTCCTGCCGGGCCGCGATCCGGCCCTGCCGGCGGTGGCCCTGATGGCCCACTATGACACCGTACCCATGTCGGCGGGCGCGGCGGACGACACCGCCGGGGTCGCCGCGATCCTGGAGGCCCGTCCGGGCCATCCGCGCCCGGGGCCGGCCGCGACCCGGACCCTGGTCTCCTGCTGCCGACCGCGAGAGATCGGTCTGGACGGCGCCCGCGTCTTCTGGGGCGGCCACCCCCTGCGCGACCGGATCGGGGCGGTCCTGAACCTCGAGGCCCGTGGCGGCGGGGGCCGCGCCATGATGTTCGAGACGGGTCGGGGCAACAGCCAGACCATCGCCCTGTTCGGCCGTGCGGGCGTGAAGGCCGTCGGCGGCGTGACCTCCAACTCCCTGGCCGTCTTCGTCTACGAACTGATGCCCAACGGCACCGACTTCACCATTCCCAAGGACCGGGGCGTCCAGGGCGTGAACTTCGCCTTCATCGGCCGGCCCGAACAGTATCACGCCCCGGTCTCCACCCCCGAGCGGCTGGATCAGGGCAGCCTGCAACACATCGGAGCCCAGGCGCTGGAGACCGCCGACGCCCTGCTGCGCGCCGAAGCTCTGCCCGCCAGGACGAGCAACACCGTCTATTCCGACCTGTTCGGCCGGGTGGTGGTGATGCACGCCCCCGATATCGGCTGGCTGCTCTGGATCGTCGCCGCCCTCCTCCTCGCCGGCGCCGCCTGGCGCGCGCGGTCGCGCGCGGGCCTGACCTTCGCCGATGTCGGCCGAGGGGTGGTGGACGGGCTGTGGTTCCTGTCCAGCAGCCTGGTCGTCGCCCCAGGCCGTGCGGCTG
>NZ_JBNFOJ010000338.1:0-2866 GCF_057364705.1 Brevundimonas sp. CURTG3B2_SDJG | reverse complement strand
AACCGTACGACGTCGCCGTCCCGTTGCCTCGAACGATCCCCGTGGCCTGGCCCAGGTCGTTGTAGGCGTAGGTCGCCAGCACCCCGGCGCCGGAGGTCGCCCCGTTCTCGCGGATCGCGGTGACCGCGCCATAGAGGTCGTGGTCGTACTGGGCGTAGAAGGCGTCCGGCCAGGTGATGCGGGTCTGACGGCCGGCGGCGTCGTACTGATAGCTCATCGCGCCCAGCGGTCCGGTCTCGGAGGTCAGGCGCGACAGCGGGTCCCAGACAGTCGTCAGGGTCTGGCCGCCGCCCGTGGAGGTCAGCACCCGTCCCAGGTTGTCGTAGGTGAGAGCCACATCCATCGTGCCGGACGGCGCATCGATCGCCGTGACGCGGCTCAGATTGTCGACCGTCAGCGTGGTGACCGCACCCGCCCGGTTGCGGCTGGAGATCACATTGCCCGCCGCGTCGTAGCCGGTCTCTTCGTAGTCCGTGGTCGACGTCCCGCCGCCGGCGCGTTCGGATAGCGCAGCTTCGCGGGCCGGTCGAAACCGTCGTACGCCTGGATGGAGACGTTGCCGTTCCCATCGGTCATCGAGGCGACCCGGCCGTTGGCGGTGTAGGTCAGGCTTTCGGTGATCGCCTCGGCCTGCCCCAGCGCGGTGGTGGTCGACAGCGGCCGACCGGCGGCGTCGTAGGTGGTCTGCGCGATCCGGTCCGGACCAAAGCTGCCCGCCGTGGCGGCGGTGCAGGCCGAGGACGGCAGAGAGCCGAAGGTCGCCGGGTTCATCCGCACCGCCGTGCAGTCCACCCGCCCGGCGGCGTCGTAGCTGATCTGCTGCACGCCGACCGTCGATCCCGCGCCCGTCTGCTGGCTCGAGGTCAGAGGACGACCCTGGTCGTCGTAGATCGTCGCCGTCCGCACCAGCGGGTTGAAGCTGGCCCAGTCCGGGTCGGTGTAGCCGGGGGTGGTCCCCGTCTCGGCCAGGGTCACCTGGCCGCGCGGATTATAGGTCAGCCGCTGGGCCCGGTTCAGGCCCGCGCCCGCGCCGTCCGGGTCCGGCCCGACCACGCCGACCACCTGGCGGGCGTCGTCGTAGCGATAGCGGGTGGTGTCGCCCGTCCCCGCCAGCGGGCCGTCGACGGTCTCCACGTCGCCGTCGGCGGTGTAGGTCGTCGCCGTCACGGCCATCGAGGGATTGGCCCCCGAGCCCTGGCTGACGCTGGTCGGCAGCAGGTTGTTGGCCACGCCCGCGGACCCGTAGGTCATGGTCGTCAGCACTTCGTTCGCCGCCCCGTCGCAAGCGGCTCCGGTCGCGCAGGCCGAGACCTCGACCGGCAGGGTCACCGACGACGGCGCCGCCACGATCGAGCCGGAGCTGTTCTTGTAGTAGGCGGTCTGCGCCGCATAGGCGAAGCGCAGCTGCGGCCGGTCGGCGCCGGTCGAGGGCGCCGGTTCAGTCATCGACAACAGGCCGCCATGGACATTGTCCCAGACGTAGTCGGTGATATTCCCGCGCGCGTCCGTGGTGGACGTCGGCAGGTTGCAGGTCACCGGATTGGCGCAGGTCGACGGATAGGTCGCGCTGGTCGTGATGTCGGCCAGACCCGAACCGGGCTTGGCCACATAGGTCGTCTGGGTGACGTTGCCGCGACCGTCGTAGGTGGTCTGGACATAGTCGCCTTCCGGCATCGTCATGCGCGTCCGGCGGCCGTATGCGTCATAGGTGAAGGACGTGGTCTGGTTCAGCGCGTTCCGGATCGAGGCCGGCTGGCCTGAAGCATTGTCCGCCGTGACACGGGTGACCCCGCCCCCGGGCGAAGTGATATCGACGTACTGGCTCCCGCCCACAAAACCGTAGCTGTAGGTCGCCGTCCCCCGCGCGTCGGTGATGCTCGCGACCTGCGTTTCGCTTGGCAAGACATAGGTCACCGCCCGCATCGGCGTGGACGAGCCCGGCGGCGTGATCGCGCTCAGGCCGCCGCTCCCATACGTATAGGTCGTGACGCGCCCGGACTGGTCTGTCGCTGTTATGGGATTTACGCCATAGCCGGGGCCGCCCACGTAGGTGACACTCGGCCAGGTCCGGGTAAAGGCGCAGGTCACCGCCAGGGGCGCGCAATAGTCCACCGCGTTGTTCAGCGCCGTGACCTTGCTCATATTACCATTGGAATATTCGAACTTCAGCTGATAGCCGCGGTTGTTCGTGATGGACCGCAGGACGCCGCGCCCGCTGGAAGTGTCCCAGTGGAAGTCGCGACGGTCTCCGTTGGCGAACTCCTCGTACAGGGTTCCGTACCCCTCGCTCATGCGCGTCCGGTTGCCGGCCGCATCGGTGACGAGGTACTCGCCGGGGCTGATCTGCGTAAGCGTCGTCCCGTTCGGACGGCTCGGCGTCCAGACGCCTCCCGTCAGCACGAACCGTTCCGAGACCAGGCCCGCGCTCACGGTCGCGACCAGATCCGAGCCGACGATATCGACCGTGATCGTGCCGATCTCGACGTCGCGCCACAGTCCTCCGGCCCATTGACGCGTGTGCGCCAGGCCGCCGGAACCCGCCGGCCCGATGGCTGCCTCGGTCACGATGTGGCTGAAGGCGCCGCTCACGACGTCCACGCCCTGGCCATCCACGTTCCACTCGGGCGGGGCCGGCGGATTCTGCGCCTCGGCCCCGCCGGCGTATCCGACGAGCGCCAGAACGCCGAGGGAGGCTGTCCCGGCCAGCCGGGTCTTGAAGCTGCGGCGGCTCATCGGGCGACCTCCTGGGTGGAGGCGTCGCCGGACATGGCGTTCGCTGTGGGCGTCGACGCGTCGCCGGGACCTCGGCGCCATCCGGCCCGAGGGCCGATGCGCCAGGCTGTAGCGCCGTCGGGGCAAGACCGGC
>NZ_JBNFOJ010000337.1:0-2875 GCF_057364705.1 Brevundimonas sp. CURTG3B2_SDJG | reverse complement strand
CGTGCGCACGGCGCTGGCGGCGCTGATCGGCGGACTGCTGCTGGCCGCGCCGGCCTCGGCCCAGGTTCCCTACGCCCCCCGTCGCGACGCCTCAGCCCGGGCCGAGCGTCTGTCCCGGCGGCCTGTGCCAGCCTGAAGCGCTGGAGATCTTCTTCGAGGCGTTAGCCGCGACCGAGGACGGCCGTCGCCACCGGGCGGTGCACGTCCTCCAGCTGGGCGACAGCCACACTGCCGGGGACCGGATCACCGGCAAGCTGAGGGCGGATCTGCAACGGCGCTTCGGCGACGGCGGTCTGGGGGTGCTGCCCGCCGGCGTTCCCTACGCAGGCTACGCGCCGATGCGGGTGCGGGTCGAGGCGCAGGAGTGGGACGCGCCTGCCGCGCCCCTGGCGACGGGCGCGGGCTATGGACTGGCCGACGTGGGCCTGGCGGGCGTGCAGCCGGCCGCCTACGGCCGCGCGCCCATGCTGCGCTTCACCCCCGATCCCGGGGCGGAACCGGGCAGCGTGAGCGTGTGTTTTCGCGCCGGCGGCCGCTCGTCGGACTTCCACCTGATCAGCGATGGGCGCTGGCTCCCGGTGGCGACGCCCGCCCCGGGCAGGACGGGGCCGGTCTGTGTCAAGCGAAACCTGCTGACGGGTCCGGGCGGAGCGGTGGGACCGATCGAACTGTGGGCCCACGGCGCCGACGTGCTGGCCTACAGTATCCGGCTGGAGGGGACCCGGCCCGGGGTGGCCCTGTCCAATCTGGGCGTGGTGGGCGCGACGCTGGCGGACTTGGCGGCGCGCGACGAGGCCGTGGCCGCCGTCGAGTTGGCGGACTGGCGGCCGTCGCTGGTCATCCTGGCCTTCGGGACCAACGAGGGGTTCGACGACGCGCTGGACCCAGTCGCCTATGAAGCGCTGCTGAGAGCGCAGGTGGCGCGGATGCGGCGGCTGGCCCCCGACGCCTCGCTGATGCTGCTGGGCGCGCCGGACGCCCTCAGGAACGGCGCGGCGAACGGCTGCAGCGCCGACCGACTGTGGGCCCCGCCGCCATCGCTGGCGGTGGTCCGGGACGTGCAACGCCGGGTCGCCGCCGACATGGGTGTGGCGTTCTGGGACTGGCACGGGCGGATGGGCGGCGACTGTTCAGCGGATCGGCTGGCGTTGAGGGCCGAGCCCCTGATGCGCGGCGACCGGGTGCATTTCACCGGGGCGGGGGCCGACTGGATCGGCGGGATTCTGGCCGGCGACCTGACCGGCGCCTATGACGCGTGGACGGCGAAGGGACGCGCCGAGTAGATGCTGTTCCCCACGCTCGCCTTCGGCGTCTTCTTCCTGTTCGTCTATTTCACCGCCTGGTCGCTGGATCGCGAGAACGGCAAGCGGAAGCTGTTCCTGCTGCTGGCCAGCTGGTTCTTCTACGCCCAGTGGGACTGGCGGTTCGTCGGCCTGCTGATCGCCTCGGCGGTGCTGAACTGGGGCGTGGCCGCGCTGATCGCCCGCAAGATGGAGCGAGAGGGACCCGAGGCCCGTCGCGCCTGGCTGGCGGGCCTGGGCGTCACCGTCAATCTGATCATCCTGGGCTTCTTCAAATACTACGGCTTCTTCGTTGAACAGGCCGGGGAATTGCTGGGGCGGTTCGGTGGGAGCGCGACCTGCCGCTGCTGCAGATCGTGCTGCCAGTGGGGATCAGCTTCTTCACCTTCCAGGGCATTTCGTACGTCGTGGACGTGCATCGCGGGAAGACGCCAGCGGCCAGGAGCCTGCTGGACGTCATGCTGCTGATGAGCTTCTTCCCGCACCTGGTGGCGGGACCGATCGTCCGGGCGTCGGACCTGCTGCCGCAGTTCGACCGAACGCCCCGGCTGACGCGGGCGATGGCGACGCATGGCCTGCTGCTGATCGTCTGGGGCCTGTTCAAGAAGACGGTGATCGCGTCCGAGCTGTCGGTGAACCTGGTGGACCCGGTGTTCTTCGATCCCTCGGCGCATTCGGCCTTCGACATCGCCGCGGCCGTCTACGGCTATGCGGTTCAGATCTACTGCGACTTCTCGGCCTATTCGGACATGGCGATCGGGATTGCGGCGCTGCTGGGCTACTCCTTCCCGCGCAATTTCGACCAGCCGTACAGAGCCGCCTCGATGCAGAGCTTCTGGCGACGGTGGCACATCAGCCTGTCCAGCTGGCTGAGGGACTATCTGTACGTGCCGCTGGGCGGAGGCCGGAAGGGACTGTTCGCCAGTTGCGTGAACGTGTTCGTGACCATGGTGCTGGGCGGGCTTTGGCACGGGGCGGCCTGGACCTTCCTGGCCTGGGGCGCGCTGCATGGGGGCGCGCAGGTGGTCGAACGCCTGGGCCGGGCGGCGTTCGGGGACCGCAAGGTCATCCCGACGGTGGTGGGCGTCCTGATCACCTTCCACATCGTCTGCCTGGGCTGGATCCTGTTCCGGGCCGAGAGCTTCGACCTGGCCGTGGCCATGTTGCAGGGGCTGGCGCGGTTCGGGCCGGTGGAGGTGCTGACCCCGCTGCTGCTGACGCTGATCCTGGGCGGGCTGGCCATGCACTGGCTGCCGCCGCGGACGGTCGAGGGCCTGGCGGAGCGGCTGAAGACCGCGCCGTCGATCACGCTTGGGCTGTTGATCGGCGCGGCGATCCTGCTGGTCGAGGCGGTGCGGCCCGAGGGCGTGGCGCCCTTCATCTATTTCCAGTTCTGAGGCGTTGGACCCGAGATGACCGACGAGAGGGACAAGACGGGAGACGGGGAGGGCGGCGTTCCGCTGGAGCCCTTCCCCGTGCACCGGCCGGAATCGCCCTTCCCGCCGCTGTACGAGAGCCTGCCGCCGCCCCGGCCCGCGCCGCCGCCCGAGCCGCCGGTGGTCCTGCCGCCGGTC
>NZ_JBNFOJ010000336.1:0-2877 GCF_057364705.1 Brevundimonas sp. CURTG3B2_SDJG | reverse complement strand
ACTCCGCCTTCGGCATGCGCCGTCTGCCCGGCCCAGGCCGCCGCGCCCGCCCCGGCCGCCATGCCTTCGGACCCCGCCACCATCGTCGCCCGTTCGGGCGAAGAGGTGAAGTCGCCGATGGTCGGCACCGCCTATCTGCAGGCCTCGCCGGAAGCCCCGCCGTTCGTCCAATCGGGCGACAAGGTCAAGAAGGGCCAAACCCTGCTGATCGTCGAGGCGATGAAGACGATGAACCCCATCCAGGCTCCCCGCGACGGCGTCGTGAAGGAAGTTCTGGTGGGCGACGCCCAGCCGGTCGAGTTCGGCGAACCGCTCGTCCTGCTCGAGGCGTAAGGCAGGCCATGTTCACCAAGGTCCTCATCGCCAACCGCGGCGAGATCGCCCTGCGGATTCACCGCGCGTGCAAGGAGATGGGCATCTCCACCGTCGCCGTGCACTCCGAGGCCGATCGCGGCGCCATGTGGGTGCGACTGGCCGACGAGAGCGTCTGCATCGGCCCGGCCCCCGCGGCCAAGTCCTATCTGAACATCCCGTCCATCATCGCCGCGGCCGAGATCACCGGCGCCCAGGCCATCCACCCGGGCTACGGCTTCCTGTCCGAGAACGCCCGCTTCGCCGAGATCGTCGAAGCCCACGGCATGACCTTCATCGGCCCCAAGCCGGACCATATCCGGATCATGGGCGACAAGATCACGGCCAAGCAGACGGTGAAGGACGCCGGCATTCCCGTCGTCCCGGGGTCGGACGGCGAGGTCGAGACCGTCGAGGCCGCCATCGAGGCCTCCAAAGCCATCGGCTTCCCGCTGATCGTCAAGGCCTCGGCCGGCGGCGGCGGACGCGGCATGAAGGTCGCCATGACGCCGGACGACCTGGTCGAGGCCGTGCAGACCGCCCAGTCCGAGGCCCTGGCAGCCTTCGGCAACGGCGCCGTCTACATGGAGCGCTACCTTCAGAAGCCGCGCCACATCGAACTGCAGGTCATCGCCGACAGCCACGGCAACGTCGTCCATCTGGGCGAACGCGACTGCTCGCTGCAGCGCCGGCACCAGAAGGTGCTGGAGGAGGCCCCCTCGCCCGCCCTGTCCGCGGCGGAACGCGCCGCCATCGGCGAGACGGTCAACAAGGCCATCGCCGCCATCGGCTACCTGGGCGTCGGCACCATCGAGTTCCTGTGGGAGGATGGCGAGTTCTTCTTCATCGAGATGAACACGCGCCTGCAAGTCGAGCATCCGGTTACGGAAATGATCACCGGGGTCGACCTGGTGCGCGAGCAGATCCGCATCGCCGCCGGCCTGCCCCTGTCGTTCAAGCAGTCCGAGGTCGTCTTCGAAGGCCACGCCATCGAATGCCGCATCAACGCCGAGAACGCCGAGACCTTCACCCCTTCGCCGGGCACGATCACCGACTTCCACGCCCCGGGCGGCCTGGGCGTCAGGCTGGATAGCGCCATCTACGCCGGCTATTCGATCCCGCCCTACTACGACAGCCTGATCGGCAAGCTGATCGTCCACGGCCGCGACCGTGAGGAGTGCATCGCGCGCCTGAAACGCAGCCTGAACGAGATGGTTGTCGGCGGCGTCGACACCACCATCCCCCTGTTCCAGAAGCTGCTGCAGGAGCCCGACATTCTGTCCGGCGACTACGACATCCATTGGCTGGAGCAGTGGGCCAAGCGCCAGAAGGGCGAAGCCTGACGGCGGTGGACGAGCCGGACTTCAGCGCCCGCCCGTCTTCCGGGGCGTTCGGTCCCGACGAACTGCTCCAATGCTACGCGCGCGGCGTCTTCCCGATGGGCGAGGCGCGCGACGACCCGCGCGTCTTCTTGGTCGAACCCGATCTGCGCGGCGTCATCCCGCTGGACGGCTTCCACGTCCCGACCCGCCTGAAGCGCACCGTGCGCTCGGGCAGGCTCGACGTTCGCGCGAACACGGCGTTCGCCGAGGTCCTGGACGCCTGCGCGGCCCCCGCGCCCGGCCGCGAGGACACCTGGATCAACGGCCCGATCCGGCGGCTCTACCTAGAGCTGAATACTCGCGGCCACGCCCATTCGATCGAGTGCTGGCGGGACGGGCGGCTGGTCGGAGGCCTGTACGGCGTGACCCTGGGCGGCGCCTTCTTCGGTGAAAGCATGTTCAGCCGCGAGCGGGACGCCTCCAAGGTCGCCCTGGTGCACCTGGTCGCCCGGCTGAAGCGCGGCGGTTGGAGGCTGCTGGACGCCCAGTTCCTAACGGGCCACCTGGCCCAGTTCGGGGCGGTCGAAACGCCCCAGGCCGCCTATCTGAGGCTGCTGGCCGCCGCCCGTAAGCTTCAGCCGGATCTCAGGGCCCTGGTCGAGCCCATGACCAGCGCCGATGCGGTTCTCTACGCCCTGCAGCCCACGACCCAGGCGTCGTAGACCGGGTGCTGCAGGCCGCTGACGGCCGGGGACGACGCGAACATCCAGCCGCGGAATATCTGGCGGGGTTCGGAGACCTGGATGACGCCGCGAGGCTGAATGCTGACGTCCAGATAGGCGATGGCGTCCTCCACCTGCTCGTCGGCGGCCGAGACCTCGCAGGCGCGGGCGGTGAAGATCAGGGTCTTCTGGAACCGGACCGGCCGTCCGCCGACCTCGACCTCGAAGCGCATCCGCTCGGCGGTGATCTTGTCGACGGCCTCGACGATGGCGACGCGGCGGCGCTGACGGCGGCCGGGCGGAGCCGGCGTCTCGGCGCGGACCTCTGTCTTCTCCTCGGCCTTTTCCTCGGGGGCGTCCTCGCCCTCCTCAGGAGCCTTCTCGTCGGCGATGACGATCGTCGGGGTGGTCGGCGTCACCGCCACGGGAGACGCGGGCGCGGGCGTCGCCTCGGGCGCGGGCTCCGCGGGCGGAGTGGCCGG
>NZ_JBNFOJ010000335.1:0-2914 GCF_057364705.1 Brevundimonas sp. CURTG3B2_SDJG | reverse complement strand
CGCCCGGCCCGGTTCGTCTGGCGCCGCGTCAGCCGTCGGGTGGTTCGGGCCGAGGGGCCGGAGCGGCTGTCGCCGGAATGGTGGCGGCCCCGGCCGGATGGTCGCGAGGTCCGCACGCGGGACTACTACCGCGTCGAAGATACGGAGGGGGGGCGCTACTGGCTGTTCCGCGAGGGGCTTTACGGCCGGGACCACACGGGACCGGGCGACGACCGGCGGGCGCCGTCGTGGTGGATGCACGGAGTGATGGCGTGAGCGGCCCAGGCCCCGTGTGGAACGGCGAATACGCCGAGCTGGGGGCGATGACCAACTTCAGCTTCCTGGAGGGGGCCTCGCACCCGAAGGAGATCATGCACCAGGCCAGGGCGCTGGGCCTGGCGGCCGTCGGGGTGGCGGACCGCAACACCCTGGCCGGCATGGTGCGGGCGCTGATGGGAGCCGAGAAGGCGGGGATTCCTCTGGTCGTCGGGTCGCGGCTGTGGTTCGTCGACGGGACGGAGCTGATCGTCTTCCCCCGCGACCGCGCCGCCTACGGCCGGCTATGCCGCCTGCTGTCGCTGGGCAAGAGCGAGGCGGTGCCCCAGCCGGGCGCGGACCCGGAGGCCGAACGGATCGCCAAGGCCGAGACGCGGCTGACGTTTCGAGCAGGCCGTGGGGCTGGGCGAGGGGGCTGATCGCCCTGGCGCCGGCGCCGAGCGGCCGGACGCGCGTTCGAGGCGCGGCTGGGGGCGTGGCGGGAGGCGTGGCCGGACGATCTTTACCTGGCGGCCGCGCCTCTGTGGCGGGGCGACGATCGGCGGCGGTTGAACGCCCTGGCGACCATGGCGACGCGGACTGGGGCCCCGATGATCGCGACCAATGCGGTGCTCTATCACCACCCCGACCGGCGCATGCTGCAGGACGTGCTGACCTGCGTGCGCGAGGGCGTGACGATCGACGAGGCGGGGCGGCGGCTGCAGGCCAACGCCGAGCGCCATCTGAAACCGCCGCAGCAGATGGCGCGCCTGTTCCGGGGGCACGAGGCGGCGCTGGCGCGGACGATGGGGGTGGTTCGAGCGTGCCGGTTCTCGCTCAGGGAGCTCGAATATCAGTACCCGGACGAACCCGTGCCCCAGGGCTGGACGGCGCAGCGGCGGCTGATCCACCTGACGTTCAAGGGCGCGAGGAAGAAGTGGCCGCAAGGGGTGGAGCCCAAGATCCTGGCGACGATCGTCAAGGAGCTGAGGCTGATCAAGCAGCTGGGCTATCCCAACTACTTTCTGACCGTACACGACATCGTCGCCTGGGCGCGGCGGCAGGACGATCCGATCCTGTGCCAGGGACGGGGCTCGGCGGCGAACTCGGTGGTCTGTTTCTGCCTGGGGGTGACCAATGTGAACCCGGCCGAGCAGGACGTGCTGATCGAGCGGTTCATGTCGGCGGACCGGGACGAGCCGCCCGACATCGACGTCGACTTCGAGCACGAGCGGCGCGAGGAGGTGATGCAGTACGTCTACAAGCGCTACGGCCGCGATCGGGCGGCGATCGTGGCGACGGTCATCCACTACCGGCCGCGCTCGGCGGTGCGCGACGTGGGCAAGGCGCTGGGCCTGACCGAGGACGTGACGGCGCGGATGGCCGACACCGTCTGGGGCTCGTGGGGCGACGGGGTGAAGGACGAGCATGTGGACCGCGCCGGCCTGAGCCGCGAGGGCGCGCGGATGCGGCTGGCGCTGGAGCTGACCGCGGAGTTGATCAAGTTTCCCCGCCACCTGAGCCAGCACGTGGGCGGCTATGTGCTGAGCCAGACGCCGCTGGTCGAGATCGTGCCGATCGGCAACGCGGCGATGGAGGACCGCACCTTTATCGAATGGGACAAGGACGACATCGACTTCCTGAAGCTGATGAAGGTCGACGTGCTGGCCCTGGGCATGCTGACGGCGCTGAAGCGCGGGTTCGACCTGATCGCGCGGAACTACGGACGACGGTTCGAGCTGGATACGGTCCCGCAGGACGATCCCAAGGTCTATGACATGCTGTGCGACGGGGATTCGCTCGGGGTCTTCCAGGTCGAGAGCCGGGCCCAGATGGCGATGTTGCCCCGCCTTCGGCCGCGCACCTTCTACGACCTGGTGGTGGAGGTCGCGATCGTGCGGCCCGGCCCGATCCAGGGCGGGATGGTGCACCCCTATCTGAAGCGGCGGAAGGAGCGGCGGGAGGCGGAGGCGCGGGGCGAGCCTTACGTCATCGATTTCCCTCATCCTCACCCGGACCACGGCGACAGGGACGAGCTGAGGAGGGTGCTGCACAAGACCCTGGGCGTGCCGCTGTTCCAGGAACAGGCGATGCGGATCGCGATGGAGGCGGCCAAATACACTCCCGCCGAGGCCAACAGCCTGAGGCGGGCGATGGCCACTTTCCGGCACATGGGCACGATCCACGAGCACGAGACCCGCTTCGTCCAGAGAATGATCGACCGCGGCTACGATCCCGATTTCGCCCGCGGCTGTTTCGACCAGATCAAGGGGTTCGGGGAGTACGGCTTCCGGAAGCCACGCCTGCTCGTTCGCCCACCTGGTCTATGTCTCGTCGTGGATGAAGCGCTGGTATCCGGAAGTGTTCTGCGCGGCCCTTCTGAACAGCCAGCCGATGGGTTTCTACGCCCCCGCCCAACTGGTCCGCGACGCGCGCGACCACGATGTCGAAGCGCGGCATCCGGACGTGAACATGAGCGGCTGGGACGCTTCGCTGGAGCCGCGGGCGGGCCAGGCGCGTCACGCGTTGAGGCTGGGCCTGCGCTCCATCGACGGCTTCAGGCAGGAGTGGGCCGAGCGGATCGAGCAGGTGCGGGGCGAGCGGCCGTTCGCGACGTCGAGGACCTGCGGGTCCGGGCGCGGCTGCCGACGCAGGCCCTGGACGGCTGGCCGAGGCGGAC
>NZ_JBNFOJ010000334.1:0-2917 GCF_057364705.1 Brevundimonas sp. CURTG3B2_SDJG | reverse complement strand
GCCCGCGCCGCCATCAGCCAGATCGGCGACCCCGACCGCGCGCCGGCTGGTCGAATGGGCGCTGCTGGACACCTCCGCCGAGCAGATGTCGTGGGGCGAGGTCGGCGGGGCGGTGAATGGATTCGCCGGTTGGCCGCGCGGCGACAGCCGCCAGCAGGCCGCCGAACGCCTGCTGGACCGATCCTACGCCGGGCCGGACGTGGCGCTGTCGCTGTTCGAGCGCAACGCTCCGGTCACCGCGCAGGGGGCTTTCGCCCTGGCCGAGGCGCTGGACCAGCGCGGCCGCGGCGACGAGGCGCGCCGGCTGATCAAGGACTGGTGGCGGACCCGCTCGTTCGAGGCCGACGTCCAGAGCCGCATCCTGGCGCGCTGGGGCTCGACCCTGACCCAGGACGACCACGACGCGCGGCTGAGCATGCTGCTCTTGGGGCCGCACGGACCGGCGACCCGGGCCATGGTCTCGATGGCCTCGCCCGAGCGGCAGGCCGTGGCCAATGCGGTCATGGCGCTGCGCACCGCCTACAGCCCGGACGCCGTCGTCGCCGGCCTGTCGTCCAGCCAGGCCCGGGATCCCGCGGTCGCCCTTGAGCGGGTGCGCATTCTGCGTTCGCAGAACCGTCAGTCGGAAGCCTTCCCGCTGCTGTCGGCCCTGCCCCCCGCCCCGCTCTCGACCGACGCCCAGAACACCCTGTGGTCCGAGCGCCGCAACTACTTCCTGGACGCCCTGCGCATGGGCAACGCCCAGGCGGCCTACGACGCCATGGCCGGCCACGGCTTCCCCGGCGGCGAGCGCAAGGTGGACGCCGAGTTCTTCGCGGGCTGGGTCGCCCTGACCAAGCTGAACGATCCCGCCCGCGCCGCCGGGCATTTCGAGACCCTGCGCCAGGCCTCGTCCACGCCGATCACCCAGGGCCGCGCCCTCTACTGGCTGGGCCGGGCGGCCGAGGCGCAGGGCAACACGCCGGCGGCGGTGCAGTTCTACCAGGCGGGTTCTCGCCACATCCAGACCTTCTACGCAGCTGCGCCGAGACGCGGACGCATGACGACCCTGACCTTGCCGGAGGACCCCCGGATTTCGGAAGCCGACCGCGCCGCGTTCGAGCAGAACGAGGTGGTGCGCGCCCTTCGCATCCTGGGCGAGACGGGCGAAGCCAGCCTGTTTCGCGTCTTCGCCTACCAGCTGGACGACGACCTGCCCGGGCCGCAGCAGCTGGCCCTGCTGATGGACGTCTCGCGCGGCTACGGCGAAGGCTTCACCGCCATGATGGTCGGGCGCGCCGCCAGCCAGCGCGGCTTCCTGATGCCGGAGAGGCAGTATCCCGTCCGCCGGCCGCCCGCCGTGTCGGGGGCCGCGCCGCTGGAGTTCACCCTGGCCATTACCCGTCAGGAATCCAGCTTCGATCCGCGCGCCCGTTCGCACGCCAACGCCCGCGGCATGATGCAATTCCTGCCCGCGACCGGCCGGCAGGTCGCCCGCCAGCTGGGCCTGCCCTATTCGGACGAGCGGCTGTACGAGCCGGATTTCAACATGACGCTGGGCAGCTTCCACCTGGGCGACCTGATGGGGAATTTCGGCGGTTCGATGCTGCTGACGACCGTCGGCTACAACGCCGGTCCGGCGCGTCCGCCGCAATGGGTGGCGCGCTGCGGCGATCCGCGCGGCGGCGGCGTCGATCCGATCGACTTCATCGAGTGCGCGCCCTTCACCGAGACCCGCAATTACATGATGCGGGTCATGGAGAACATGCAGGTCTACAAGGCCCGCCTGAACGGCGGGACCGGCCCGCTGACCCTGTCCCAGGACCTGCGCCGGGGCGTGCCGCCGTCCAGCGGACCCCAGCCCTATTCGACCTACGGGGCGGAAGAGGCGCTGCGCACGCCGGAGCCCGAGCCTTCGGAATAGCGGCCGCTGGACAGCAGCGGCCCGTCCGGACCTTCGACCCATCGGGCCGACAATCCGAAGACCCGGGCCAGGACGTCCGGTGTCAGCGCCTCCAGGGGATAGGCGTCGGCGCGACGCGGCCATCCGCCAGCACCACGACGCGGTCGGCGTAGCGCGCCGCCAAAGTCAGGTCGTGCAGGCTGACCAGCACCGCCTGACCAGCCCGGGCGCGGGCCCGAAGGCGTTCCAGGACCATCAGCTGCGCGTCCGGATCCAGTCCGGCGATCGGTTCGTCGACCAGAAGCCCCCGCGCGCCGGCGGCCAACGCCCGGGCCAGCAGGACGCGGGCCCGTTCCCCGCCCGACATCTCCGCCACGCCGCGATCGGCCAGATGATCGGCCTCGACCTCCGCCAGGGCCGCAAGGGCGGTCCGCCGGGCGTCGCGGCCAGACAGGAAGGGCGCGCCCAGGGCGGCGACTTCCAGCGCGGGCAGGTTCCAGGCGATACGCCGTTCTTGCGGCAGATAGGCCGCTCTCGCCGCGCGATCCCGAGAGGACAGCGTTCTGATGTCGTCGCCCCCCGAGCGAACGACGCCCCTCGTGAGGGGCAACAAGCTCGCGAAGGCTCGGATCAGGCTGGACTTGCCCGCCCCGTTGGGGCCGACGACGGCCACCAGTTCGCCGGCCTCCACCTGAACGTCCGCGCCGTCCAGCACGGGACGGCCGCCAAGGCTGGCGTCGGCGTCCCACATCGTCAGGAACGCCGTCACAGCCGCCACTCCCGCGCCGCCCGCCAGGCGATCAGGGCGAACAGGGGCGCGCCGACCAGGGCGGTGAAGACGCCCAGCTTCAACTCTTGATCCGTCGGCGTCAGACGCGCCAGCAGGTCGGCGAGCACCAGCATCAGTCCGCCAGTCAGGGCGGCGGGAAGCAGCAGCCGCGCGGGGTCGCCGCGCACCAGGCTACGGACCAGATGCGGCGCCGCCAGGCCGACGAAGCCGATCACCCCGGCGACGGCTACCGCCGCCCCCGGTCG
>NZ_JBNFOJ010000333.1:0-2938 GCF_057364705.1 Brevundimonas sp. CURTG3B2_SDJG | reverse complement strand
GGACCCAGTTCTTTTGCCGGCACAAGGTCGGCGGGATTGTCGTTTTGCGGGCCCCTGGCGCGGCCGGATCGCCCAAAACACTGGGTCCCCGCCTTCGCGGGGATGAGCGGTATCGAGTACGGACCCTAGCCACTAGCCGCCAATTCTAGACCGCCGTGCCGCCGACCGTCAGGCCGCCCATCTTCAGGCTGGGCTGGCCGATGCCGACGGGCACGCCCTGGCCGGCCTTGCCGCAGACGCCGACGCCGGGATCGAACGCGAAGTCGTCGCCGATCATCTCGATCTTGGTCAGGGCCGTGGCGCCGTCGCCGATCAGGGTGGCGCCGCGCACCGGGGCGGTGATCCTTCCGTCCTCGATCAGATAGGCCTCGGTGCACTGGAAGACGAACTTGCCATTGGTGATGTCCACCTGGCCCCCGCCGAAGTTGGCGGCGTAGAGGCCGCGCTTGGTCGAGGCGATCATGTCGGCCTTCGAATCCTTGCCGCCCTCCATGAAGGTGTTGGTCATGCGCGGCATGGGCATGTGGGCGAAGGACTGGCGCCGGCCGTTGCCGGTGGCCGCCTGGCCGAGCTGGCGGGCGGACAGGCGGTCATGCATCAGGCCGACCATGATCCCGTCCTCGATCAGGACGGTGCGCGAGGTGGGCGTGCCCTCGTCGTCGATGGTCAGGGACCCGCGGCGGGCCGCGATGGAGCCGTCGTCGACCACGGTGACGCCGGGCGCGGCGACGCGCTTGCCCATCATGCCGGTGAAGACCGACGAGCCCTTGCGGTGAAAGTCGCCTTCGAAGCCGTGGCCGATGGCCTCGTGCAGCAGAACGCCGGGCCAGCCGGCGCCCAGGACCACGTCCATCTCGCCGGCCGGGCAATCGACGGCCTCGAGGTTGACCAGGGCCTGGCGCAGGGCCTCGTCCACCTGGGCCCGCCAGCGGTCGGGCGCGATCCATTCCTCGAAGCCGGCGCGGCCGCGGCGCCGGCGGAGGCGCTCTCACGTCTGCCGTCCTTCTCGACGGTGATCGAGACGTTCAGGCGGACCAGGGGGCGCATGTCGCGCATCAGGCGGCCGTCGCCGCGCAGGATCTCGATCTGGCGATGCTCGCCCGCCAGGGAGGCCGAGACCTGGACCACGCGCGGGTCGCGGGCGCGGGCCCAGGCGTCGATCTCGGCCAACAGGGCGATCTTGTCGGAGAAGGCGGGCGAGGCGAGGGGGTCGATCTCGTCGTAGAGCTTGCGGTTGGTGGCCTGAGGACCGTCGGCGGCGACGCCGGCGTGGCCTGAGCGGGCCAGGGCCGCGCTGTCGGCCGCACGGCGCAGGGCGGGCCCGCTGATCTCGTTGGCGTGGGCGAAGCCGGCGGTCTCGCCCGCCACGACGCGCAGGCCGAAGCCTTCGGAGGCGTCGTAGGCGGCGGATTTCAGCCGGCCGTCATCGAAGACGAGCGATTCGGACTCCGAGCGCTCCAGGAAAAGTTCGCCGTCGTCGGCGCCGGCCAGGGCGCCTTCCAGGATCGACAGGGCTTCGTCTGAGCCGACCTCGGCGCTGTCGAGGATGGCGGGTGGGGCTACGTGAACGGTCATGCGGGCACAGATAGGGGCTTAGGCCCCCCGCGTCACGGTCTTCGCCGCGCCCAGGGAGGAGCGCGGCGAAGGGAGCGGGGACGGTTCGACGAGGGAAACGGCGGCCGCCCCCGCTCCGGGCCGCCGGAGCGGCCGTCCCTCCCCACGACAGGAGGGATGCGGAGCCGGGGGGTCAGTCCTGATCGACCTCGCCCCAGCCGGTGATCGACTGCTGAACCTGCGAGGCCCGGCGGGTCAGGGTGACGTCGCCGCGGCCGGCGATGTCGATCTGGGCCCGGCCGGTCGGGCCGACGCGGACGTCGCCGTCGCCCGGGATGTCCACGGTCGCGTCGGTGACTTCCAGGTCGTCCAGCCGGACGTCGCCGTCGCCGTTGACCACGATGTCCACGCGGTCGGTCCGGCCGCTGGCGCGCACGTCGGCCGAACCATCGATCACGACGTTCATCGTCGGCTGATCGTAGTCCCGGATTTTCAGCTCGCCGTGTTCGCCCAGCTGGAAGGTGTTCACCGACGGGGCGGTGACGGTGACGCGCAGCGACTCGGTCTCGCTCCAGACCCGGATGCCCGAGCCGTTCCAGCGGATATAGCCGCGCTCGACGTCGTCGGAGTCCTGCAGGGTCAGGCGGCCGTCGGCGAAGCGGACGCGGTCGACGACCGACTTGGGTCCGGTGACGGAGACGCCGGCCTGAGCACCCTGGACGTAGACGACCTCGCCCGGGATATCGACCGAGAGGCGGTCGCCGCCGGACCAGGCCAGGGTGCGGCTGACCTCCGGATCGACCTCGCCGCGCTCGAAGCGGAAGCCCGACTCGCCGGCTCCGTCGTCGGTGACGACCCAGGTCCAGTCGTGGCGCCGCACGTCGTTGCCGACCAGGGCCAGCGAGCCGCCGACGCCGACCAGGGCCAGGACGAAGCCCACGCCCGTGATGACCAGTAGATTGCGGATCATGTCAGGTCCTCCCTCAGGCCTGGTTGTCGAGCGCGGGCTTCAGCACGCGGTAGTGGAGGCGGGCGTACCAGACGGTCGCGTCGATCAGCCACTTGGTGAGCAGGGCCATCAGGCCGACCATGAAGATGCCGGCGCCCATCAGGCCGACGCCCATCAGGACGGCCGCCAGCACGCCTCCCGGACCGCCGAAGAAGGATCCGGCGACGGCCACGAAGCCGCCCGCGATGAACACGCCCACGCCGCCCAGCAGCATGGCCAGCACTGCGCCGAACACCGGGAAGACGATCGGCAGCAGGATCAGGATGTCGATGGCGCCCAGGCCGATCAGGCCGAAGATGGCGCCGGCGGCGGCGGCGGGGTTCTGCTCCTGGTCCCAGCGGCGGGCGCCGGCCTCGGCGCGCAACTCGCGGGCCA
>NZ_JBNFOJ010000332.1:0-2943 GCF_057364705.1 Brevundimonas sp. CURTG3B2_SDJG | reverse complement strand
AGCGGCCCCGGGGTCCGCCCCGGCCATATGCCCGGGGCGGTCAACCTGCCCTACCCGTCCGTCCTGGAGCCCGACGGGACGATGGAAGCGCGGCGCGGCGCTGGAGGGGGCCTTCCTGGCCGTCGGAATCGACCCGGACCGCCCCGTCTTGACCACTTGCGGCTCGGGCGTCACCGCCGCCATCCTGACGCTCGCCCTGGCCGAGCTGGGCCGGCCGTCGCGCCTGTATGACGGCAGCTGGGCCGAATGGGGCGCCTGTTCGGACACCCCGGTCGCGACGGCGTGATCAGACCTCGCCGGCCGATCCCGTGCTTCAGCCCTCGGCGGCCCTCGCCCGGCAGCTCCGCCGGCGCGATGGAGGCGTCCGGCGGCACGGTGTCGTCGCTCTCGCCGCGCGAGACCACGGTGGCCAGCACCAGGTCGCCGGTGACGTTCAGCGTGGTCCGGCACATGTCCAGGAAGCGGTCGACGCCCAGGATCAGGCCGATGCCCTCGGCCGGCACGCCGACCATGACCAGGATCATCGCCACCACCGGCAGCGAGCCGGCGGGCACGCCCGCGGTGCCGACGCCGCCCAGGATGCAGACCAGCATCACCACGATCTGCTGGGTCAGCAACAGCTCGACACCGAAGAACTGGGCCAGGAACAGCACCGTCACGCCCTCAAACAGGGCGGTGCCGTTCTGATTGGCGGTCGCGCCGACGGTCAGCACGAAGCGGGCGATCTTGCGCGGCAGCCCCAGCTGCTCGTCGGCGGCGCGCAGAGACACCGGCAGCGAGGCGTTGGACGAGGCGGTCGAGAAGGCCACCACCATCGGTTCGCGGATGCCTTGGAAGAACTTCAGCGGCCCCATCCCGCCGCCGATCCAGACGACCAGCGGATAGACCACGAACATGTGGATCGCCATGGCGCCGACGGCCACGCCGACATAGGCGGCCAGCCGCACCAGCAGATCCCAGCCGAACAGGGCCGCCAGGTTGAACATGAGGCAGGCGATCGCATACGGTGCCAGCTTGATGACCATGTTGATCAGCTTCATCGTCACTTCGAGGACGCCCTCGATGACGGTCTGCAGCCGGTCGGTCGCCGGGCTCTTGGCCATGACCAGCCCGATCCCGAAGAACAGGGCGAAGATCATCACCGGCAGGATCTGGTTCTCGGCCGCCGCCGTGAAGACGTTGGACGGGATCAGGTCCAGGAAGAACTGGCCGAACTGGACGCTCTCGGGCGCCTTCTCGACGATGGCGTGGGCGCCCTCGGCCCCCTGGGCCAGCAGCCGCTGCGCCATCTCGGGGTCCACCCCGTCGCCGGGCCGGAACAGATTGACCATGCCCAGGCCGATGACCACGGCGATGCCGGACACGACGATGGTCAGAAGCAGGGTCTTGATCCCCGCCCGGCCCAGCGACTTCAGGTCGCCCATCTCGGCCACCCCGACCACCAAGGCCGAGAACAGCAGCGGGATCACCAGCATGAACAGCAGGCGAAGGAAGATCTGACCCGCCGGCCCCGTGATGTTGGAGGTCAGCCAGACCACCCACGGCGCGTCGGCCCCGACCTGCAGGTTCACGGCCAGACCGCCGGCCAGGCCGACGATGAAGCCGATCAGCATCAGCCAGTGCAGCGGGATCCCGCCCTTTTTCGTCGCGTCCATTGTTCCCCCGGCCCTCTGATGGGGCGTCGTTATCGAATGGGCAGGGCGTAGATCAGGCCGCCCGGCCGAGCGTTCCATTGTGCGTTAAGCCCCCGCGCCAGGTCGAGAGAGGAATCCGCGCCGATATTGCGCGCGAATATTTCTCCGTAATTTCCCTCGGCTTGAAGCGCATTCTTCATCCAGTCCTTGGACAGTCCCATCAGCGGCCCCAGGTCGCCCTCGGTTCCCAGCAGCCGCCGGATGCGGGGATCGCGCGATTCTTCGGCCAGCTGTTCCACGTTCTGGCGCGTCACGCCCAGCTCCTCGGCCAGGATCAGGCCGTTCAGGGTCCAGCGGACGATCGAGGTCCAGGCCTCGTCGCCGCGCTTCACCGCCGGTCCCAGCGGCTCCTTGGAGATGACGTCCGGCAGGATGGCGTGCTGTTCGGGATTGGGCAGCAGGGTCCGCGCCGCCGCCAGCGCCGAGATGTCGGCGCTGAACGCGTCGCAGTCCTCGCGGGCATAGGCCTCGCGGGCCGCCTCCTCGTTGGGCATGACCACCGGCCGGTACTCGATGCCCCGCGCCCGGAACCAGTCCGCGACGTTCAGCTCCGAGGTCGAGGACCGCTGAACGCAGATCCGGGCGCCGTTCAGCTCGGCCGCGCTGGCCAGGTCCAGCGAGCGCCTGACCAGGAAGCCCTGGCCGTCGTAGTAGTTGACCCCGGCGAACCGTACGCCCTCCTGGGCCTCGCGCGACAGGGTCCAGGAGGTGGTGCGCCACAGCACGTCCACCCGCCCGCTGCGCAGCGCCTCGAACCTCTGGCTGGTGGTCAGGGGTACGAACCGCACCGCGTCGGGGTCGCCCAGCACGGCGGCGGCCAGGGCGCGGCAGAAGTCGGCGTCGAAGCCGCGCCACTGCCCGCGATTGTCGGTATAGGCGAAGCCGACCAGCCCCTCGTGCACGCCGCAATTCAGCCGGCCTCGGCGCTTGATCTCGCGCAGCCGGGGACTGTCGAAGGCCGGCGCGGCGGTCTCGGTCCCGACATCGGCCGTGTCGGCCTCGTCCTTCTCGGTTCCGCCCTGTCCGCAGGCGGCGAGGAGCAGCGCCAGCGCCGCCGCGGCCGTCGTTCCGATCCTCGCCATCCGCACTCGCATGCCGCTTCGCTCGCTCACGCCCGCTTGCGCCCTCGCCCGTTTAGAGGCCTTTGAGGGGCTGATCCGCAACCCCGGGACCGCCTCCCATGACCGATCGCCCCGACCGCGCCGACCGCACCCGCCTGATCGCCCCGCCGTCCGGAGGGGCCGGGGCC
>NZ_JBNFOJ010000331.1:0-2958 GCF_057364705.1 Brevundimonas sp. CURTG3B2_SDJG | reverse complement strand
CCCGGCTGGACAGCCTGCTGCCGCCCGTCGCCTCCCACCCCCGCCTCGGGCCGGCGTGGACCAGGGCGAAATCCTGGTCCGCCACGCCGGGCGACAGTCGCCTGACCGTCGACTACGTCCTGAACGGCGACTGCGTGGTCTCGGCCCGGGGCGAGGACGCCGCCGACGTCGCCGCGGCCCTCATGGCGCGCATGGCCGCTCCCGGCTCGGGCTGGACCCTCTCGCACCACGCCTGGATGGCCTCGAACCCAAACGCCGGCGCCGCCGCCCATGGGATCGAGGCCAACTACCGCCACGCCGACGGCCGCGAAGCCGTCATCCTCGTCGGCGACGACGGCGAAGGCGAGGTCCAGCTCCAACTTTGGCGCCCGGCCCCCTGACTCCTCGCCGTCGAGAACGCTCCGGCTGAGGTCTGACAGACCTTCCCCGAAAATTATTCATCGTCTTTCTGTGGACAACCCAAACCGCTGTTCCGAATAAGGGAATTTCGTCCGCCCACAGATATGCACAGGCTTATGCACCGAGGCCGGGGCGGTTCCGCACAGCCGGCCGATTTCGGGCGCTTGCCTCATAGCCGGTTTCGTCGGAACGTCAATGGGCCGAGGGACACGGCGGCGCGGAAACCGGGGAGACCCGGGGCTCAAGGCGAACCGGCCCGGCTCTCTGACCCGACGCTTCGGGTGGTCTTCGGACCAAACGGGCGGGAGGCAGGATCAAGGCTCCCGAACGAAGACGGCTTCGGCCGGAAACGTTCACGGAGAACCGGATCGGGATCGAAGGACGGCGCAGGCCAGACCTGCGGAACGCCGGAGACCAGGAGCGCGAAAGGATACAGCCGACCATCGTCGGGGTTCGCCCCGCTGATGCCGAAGCCAGGGTCCGAAACCTCAACGGCCAAGTCCAACCCGGACTTGGCGAGGGGACGAGGAAAACCGGTTCGCCGGAGATCTTCGTCCCCTCGCTCAATTCCGGCCCCTGCTAGATCTCCAGCAGCAGCGGGCAATGGTCCGACACCTCGGGGTCCTGGACCACGTCGAAGCGGACGACCTCGCTCACCCGGTTGACGAACATGTAGTCCGCGAACTTGCCGGGCTTGCCGTAGTGCGAGGTGCGGGTGCTCTCGAACCCCCCGGTCGTCACCAGCTCCGTCAGCCCGGCATCGCGCAGCAGGTCCAGCGTCGCGCTGTCCCGCTCGACGTTGAAATCGCCGCAGACCACCGCGAAATCCTCCGGCCGGGACACGCGTCGCGACAGCTCCAGCAGTTTCACCGTCTGCGCCAGCCGCTCGGGCGTGTCCATCTTCCCCCTCAGGTCGCGCAGGCCGTGCATGTGAGCGATGCTGACCGTCCGGCCGCGTTCCGGGTCGTACAGCCTCACGGCGTGCGCGTTGCGGGACCGGGGATGTTCGCCGTAACCGTCCGGCGAATAGGTCTTGTGAACGAAATCCTGGGCCTGGGCGATGACCGGCAGGGCGCGATGCACGAAGGTGGCCAGCCCCCATTGGGACGGCACGGCCCTATCTCCGTCCCAGAGCACGCCCTGGGCCGCCGGGCAGAAGATCGCGACATGGTCCGGCAGCGCGGCGCGGACGTCCCGGAAGAAGTTCGCCCTCTGCGGCAGAACGTGGGTCCCGTCGCGATAGATCAGCTCATCCTTGTCCGAGGCCGGGCTGTGAACGACCTCCTGAAGGCACAGCACCTCGGGCGCCTCCGAGGCGAGGTACGGCCCTAGAGCGTCATGCAGGGTCCCGCCCCAGCCGTTCAGGCACATGATCCTCATGGCGGGACCTATCCCGCACCCTTCGGATTCGGTCCAGTCCGCTGCGCCTTCCCAAGGCCCCCATCCGCTCGTACATCAGGGGCATGACTCCGCGTGGAAATCGCCGTTTTCGGCCCAGCCGCCGCGCCCTGATCGCCGGGGCCGGGGCCCTGGCCGCCACGACCGCGCTGGCCGCCTGCAACCGCTCCGAGGTCGAGCCGGACGCCGACGGCCGCATCCGCCTGCGCTTCGCCACCGACTGGCGTGCCCAGGCCGAGCACGGCGGCTTCTACCAGGCCATCGCCTCGGGAGCCTATGAGAGGCGCGGCCTTAACGTCCAGATCGTTCAGGGCGGCCCTGGCGTGAACGTGCCTCAGCTGCTCGCCTCCGGCGCCGTCGAGCTGGGCATGGGCTCCAACAGCTTCATCCCGATGAATCTGGTCGCCGAGGGCGCGCCGGTGAAAGCCGTGGCCGCCTTCTTCCAGAAGGACCCCCAGGTCCTGATCGCCCATCCGGACCCGGCCCTGCGCGGCATCGCCGACCTCGCCGGCCGTCCGTTCCTGCTCGCCGACGCCTCGATCAACGCCTTCTGGGTCTGGCTGAAGGCCAAATACGGCTTCACCGACGACCAGGTTCGCAAATACACCTTCAACCCCGCCCCCTTCCTGGCCGACCCCCGGGCGGTGCAGCAGGGCTATCTGACCTCCGAACCGTACACGATCGAGAAGGAGGCGGGCCTCGTTCCGCGGGTCTTCCTGCTGGCCGACGAGGGCTACCCCTCCTACGCCACCATGGTGCTGGCCCCCAACGCCTTCGCGCGCGACAACGCCCAGGCCCTGCGCGGCTTCATCGCCGCCTCGGCCGAGGGCTGGCGCGACTACATCCAGGGGGACGGCAAGGCCGCCGACGCCCTGATCCGCCGCGACAACCCCGAGATGACCCAGGACGTGCTGGATCAGGCCCGCGAAAAGCTGAAGGCCAACGGCATCGTCGACGGCGGCGACGCCGCGCTTTACGGCCTGGGGACCATGACCGAGGAGCGCTGGAAGGCCTTCTTCGACGTCACCAGCCAGGCCGGCGTCTATCCTCAGGACCTGGACTGGCGCCAGGCCTTCACCACCCAGTACCTGCCGCCGCGGCCGTGGCGGCGACGCTAGGCCCGCCGCCGCCCTCCGGGGCGCCGTCGTCCGCTATCCCGGC
>NZ_JBNFOJ010000330.1:0-2959 GCF_057364705.1 Brevundimonas sp. CURTG3B2_SDJG | reverse complement strand
CCCGGCGGACGCGCCGTCGCGCGGGCCCGCAGGCTGTTCAGCAGGCCGACGGGGCGAACAGGCGGCGGCGACGGCGCCGAGGGCGGGGGCGAACAGGCCTCTTCGGGTCATGCGCCAGATAGGCACGAAGGCGCGGTCCGGGCCAAGACGTCCTCGGCTATCGCGCCGAAGAAATCAGCGCGCCGCAGTTGGCGTCCTCGGCCAGGCCGGGATCGACGAAGGGCAGCAGGGCGACGAGAGGATTGATCAGGGCGCCGAGCGCCGCGCCCAAGCCGACCTGGCCGGCGACCGAGCCGCTGTCGATCCCGACCCGGGGCGCGGTCAGCGGGCCCTGGACGACGATGGGCGACCACAGCCGGACCAGGCGCGCTTCCTTCGTTTCGCCGTCGATGCGCAGGTTCATCGTCTCGGCGCCCAGGTCGATGGTCCCGGCGCCCCGGGCCAGCACCGGCGTGGTGTCGATCACGAAGGTGCGCGCCGTGGCCGTGCCCCCGGCGACGGAGAAGTCGGCGACGGCGCAGCGGATGTCCGAGGACGACTGGTCTCCGCCCAGCAGCTTGCCCAGGCCGGCGGTGACATTGATGCCCAGCAGTTCGGCGAAGGCCGAGCGGATGCGGCCCTGGGGCACGACCAGGCTGATCGTCCCCTTCGAGGCGGCCGCGAAGTCGTGCACCGAGGCCCCGGGACCTTCCAGCTTGGCCCGCCCCAGCGCGCGGCCGGTCACGGTCGGGGCCCCGCCGCGCGCGGGAATGATCGACTCCAGCGGATAGCCGCGCAGGCGGAAGTCGATGGCGCTGTAGGGGGTGTCGCGCCGGGCGTCGATGCGGGCCGTCCCGCGCAGCTCGCCCCGGTTGAAGGTGAAGGCCACCGGATCCAGCTTCAGCACGCCGCCGTCCAGCACCGCGCCCAGGTCGACTTGGCGGACGTCCATCTCGTTGCGCTTCACCCGCGCCGCCCGATAGCGAAGGGTCCCGTCCATGACGCGCAGGCGCTCGACGTTCAGCGGGGCGTCCGGCAGCAGGCGCCCGGGCGCGCCCGAGGTGACCACCGTGTCGCCCGCCGCCGTCACTCGGGGACGGGCGCCCAGGACGGCGGCCAGGTCGTCGAGGTCCAGCAGGTTCGAGCGCAGGTCCGCCTCGACCCGGCGGCGATCCCCGGCCTTGTCCACGATCAGATCGCCGGTCAGGTCCGACGAGCCGACCCGGCCGCTGACGTCGCTGAAGTCGAACCGCGTCCCGTCTCGCGTCAGCGTTCCGGACAGACGATAGGGCGGGGTGTTGGGCAGGGTCACCCCGGTCAGCAGATAGAGGTCCGCCAGGTCGCGGCCCTGGAGGCTCAGGGTCGAGCGGAACCGGCCCAGGTCGAACGGCCGGGTGATCGCGCCATGGGCGACGAGCCGGGAATCCACGCCGCTCAGCGTCGCCTGGAATCCGTAGGGTCGGTCCCGGCGGATGTTGATGAAGGGACCGCCCCGCACGGTCAGGGTCAGGGGCGTCCCGTTGATCGTGCCCTGGCCGTTCAGGTGGAAGCCGGCGTCGCCGTCCGATCCCTCGCGCGCGGCGACGACCGCCTCGAGCCGAATCTTGCGGCGTTGCTCGTCCAGCGACAGCCGGCCGTCGCGGATGATCAACCGGTTGATCGGCGGCAGCTTCAGTCCCTCGCCGGTGTCGGGCCGGTCGGGATTCAGCGCCCAGCTGCGCCGGCCGTCCGCGGTCGAGATCAGCACCGCCTGCGGCCGGGTGACGGCGACCAGGGGCAGCTCGATCCGGCCGGCGGCCAGGGCGCGCAGCCGCAGCGACGACTGCAGGTCGTCGATCCTCAGCGTGTCCCGCTCGCGCGCCCAGTCCGGGCCGCCGACGCGCAGCTCCCGAACCCGAACCGAGGGCGTCCAGCTTAACAGCTTCACGTCCAGATCGCCGTTCAGCTCGATCTGCCGGTCGTAGCGCGCCGAGGCCCAGCGGCCGACGGGGCCGCGCAGCAGGTTCCAGTCGAAGAAGACGAGGAACAGGACGATCCCCGCGATCAGCGCCAGGGTCACGGAGGCGGCGACCTTTTCGGCCCGACCCGGCCGGCGAATGGCGGCGTAGACGGGGTCGTTCTCGACCACCCAGGCCCGCCAGGCCTGGACCCGACGCCCGGCCGGAACCAGGGCGCGCTCGCGCACGGCTAGCCAGTTCGGATTGTCTTTCAAAGGGTTGGGCAAGCGGCCGGGCTCCGTTGAAGCCCACTGAACGCACGAGGGCGGCGAAGGCTCAGACCGGGCCCGGTCGCCGGTCGTCAAATTTCATACTTCCAACTGTCGTATAATCTTTACATTGAGAGCGAAGCGCGCATTATTCCCTCCGAACCCTGAGCATTTCAGGCGATTGGAGGTCCCTCAGATGCGTCGTTTCTCCGCTCTCGCCGGCCTGGCGCTCGCCGCCGCCGCCGCCGTCGCCCAGGGCGCCCTGCCCGAGCGCGAGCCGCATCCCGGCGCCTTTCTGGCCTTCGAGGCCCTGATGGGCGCCTTCGCCGTGCCGGAGGTCTGGCCCGCCGTCTTCGTCCGCTTCGAGGCCGGCCTGCTGGAGGACCTGGGCTTCGGCCTGGACCTGAGCCGCTGCGCCGTCACCGGCGTCATGGACGATCTGGTCTGGGTCAGTCCTCGGACCGGGCGCGCCGTGAGCCGCGAGGCCGGGGCGCCCTACGCCGACAAGCTGCTGACGCTGCCGCCCTTCCTGCTCGGCGCCCAGGCGGGCCTGGGTGAGGGCGACGTGGGCGCCGGCCTGGACCTGACCGGCCATTTCCTGGAGCAGTTCGTCTTCCATCCGCTGGACAAGCCCCTGCCGCCGGCCCGGGTGTGGATGCTCGACAAGCTGCGCGAGGCGGGGCGGCTCTAGAGGCCGCGCAGGGCGTCCAGCGCCATCCGCGTCTCCTGCGCCAGGATGTCGACCAGCTCGGCCGCCGGCAGCGCGCGGGGGCC
>NZ_JBNFOJ010000329.1:0-2964 GCF_057364705.1 Brevundimonas sp. CURTG3B2_SDJG | reverse complement strand
GGGCCATGGCCGCCGGCGCGCCCCTTCGGCTCGGCGGTGATCGCCGGCGACGATCTGTTCGCCGGCAAGATCGAGGATCCCAACCCG
The DNA here is from genome assembly GCF_057364705.1 of Brevundimonas sp. CURTG3B2_SDJG. Lineage (NCBI taxonomy): Bacteria > Pseudomonadati > Pseudomonadota > Alphaproteobacteria > Caulobacterales > Caulobacteraceae > Brevundimonas > Brevundimonas sp. CURTG3B2_SDJG. Next base: position 2,877 of record NZ_JBNFOJ010000329.1, on the reverse strand, counting down.
GCGCTGGAGTTGCTGACCGGGCCGGGCGCGGCGCGCGACGCCGCTTTCGGCCACCTGTTCGAGCCCGGCGGCGTGGCCGAGGCCCGGGCCAAGCTGGCCGCGGGCTCTTCGGGGCCGATCGAGCTGGTCGCCCGCGCCCACCCCGACCGGATGCTGCATCTCTACGTCGCGCCCGAGGGCGAGCGCAGCCGCATCTGGATGTTCGACGTCTCGGTCCAGAAGTCGATGGAGCTGCAGCTGTCGCAGGCCCAGAAGATGCAGGCCGTCGGCCAGCTGGCCGGGGGCGTGGCCCACGACTTCAACAACCTGCTGACCGCCATCCAGCTGCAGCTCTCGGGCCTTCTGGAGCGGCACCCGGTCGGCGACCCCTCGTACGAGGGGCTGAACGAGATCCGACAGACCGCCATCCGCGCCGCGGACCTGGTGCGCAAGCTGCTGGCCTTCTCGCGCAAGTCGACCGTTCGGCGCGAACGTCTGGACCTGGGCGAGTTGGTCGGCGAGTTCGCCGTCCTGCTGCGCAGGCTGCTGCGCGAGGACGTGCGGCTGGAGACCGACTACGGCCGCGACCTGCCGGTGGTGCTAGCCGACAAGAGCCAGCTCGAGACCGCGGTCATGAACCTGGCCGTCAACGCCCGCGACGCCATGCGCGGGGTGGTGGAGCCGGGCGCCGGCGTCGTCACCATCCGCACCCGCCGCGTCACCCGCGACGATGCCCGGCGCCTGGGCTGGACCGCCGCCTCGACCGAGGCCGTCGCCCTGATCGAGGTTTCGGACACCGGCCCGGGCGTGCCGCCCGACCTGCTGGACAAGATCTTCGAGCCCTTCTTCACGACCAAGGCGGTCAACGAGGGCACCGGCATGGGCCTGGCCACCGTCTACGGCATCGTCGAACAGGCCGGCGGCCACATCAACGTGACGAATCTCGAGGGAGCCGGGGCGGCGTTCCGCATCTTTCTGCCCGAGGCGGCCGAGGCGGAGCTGGCCGAGACCCCGGTCGTCGAGAAGGCGGCCAAGGCGCCGCGCGACCTTTCGGGGGCCGGCCGCATCCTGTTCGTCGAGGACGAGGCCGCGGTGCGCGGCATCGCCGCCCGCCTGCTGCGCCAGCGCGGCTATGAGGTCATCGAGGCGGAGGACGGCGAGCAGGCGCTGGAGCTGGCCGAGGCGCACGCCGGGACCATCGACATGATGATCTCGGACGTGATCATGCCCGGCCTGGACGGTCCCTCGCTGCTGAAGAAGGCCCGCCCCTTCCTGGGCGACGCCCCGGTGATGTTCATCTCGGGCTACGCCGAGAGCGACTTCTCGGACCTGCTCCAGGACGAGGCCGGCGTATCGTTCCTGCCCAAGCCCCTGGACATCAAGACCCTGGCCGAGCGTGTGAAGCAGGAACTCCACGCCGCCTGAACCATCGGTAACTTGCCAGCGGCCGCCTGGCGGTGGACGGTCCCCGCCCTGTGTTCGATGGGGGATTTCCGATGAAGCTCGCACTCCTGGCCTCCGCCGTGTTCGTCCTGGCGGCGGGTCCGGCCCTCGCCCAGGCGCCGTCTCAGACGCAAGCCCCCGGCGGCGCCCCGGTGGAGTACGATCTCAGCTTCGACAACGCGGTCCACCATGAGGCGCGGATCACCGTCACCTACCGGGACGTCGGGCGCGCGCCGGTCCGGTTCGAGATGTCCCGTTCGTCGCCGGGGCGCTACGCGATCCACGAGTTCGCCAAGAACGTCTATTCGGTCACCGCCGTCGACGGCGCCGGGCGGCCCCTGACCGTCCAGCGAACCGACCCCTACGGCTGGACCGTCGCGGGGCACGACGGCGTGGTCAGCGTCACCTACACCCTTTACGGCGACCGGGCCGATGGCACCTACGCCCAGATCGACGCGACCCACGCCCACCTGAACATGCCGGCGACCCTGCTGTGGGCGCGCGGCTTCGACGAGCGAGCCGTGCGCCTGCGGTTCCGTGCCCCGGACCCCGCCTGGCGGATCGCCACCCAGCTGACGCCCACCGACCGGCCCGACGTGTTCACCGCGCCCAATCTGCAGTACCTGATGGACAGCCCGACCGAGCTCAGCGACCACATGGTGCGAGAGTGGCAGGTCGACGACGCGGGGACGCCGCGCACCATCCGCATCGCCCTGCATCACGCCGGCACGGCCGAACAGGCCGACGTCTTCGCCGCCAAGGCCCGCCGGATCGTCGACCAGCAGATCGCCATCTTCGGCGACGTCCCCGACTTCGATTACGGGACCTACACCTTCCTGGCCGACTACCTTCCCCACGTCAGCGGCGACGGGATGGAGCACCGGAACTCGACCGTCATCAGCAGCTCCCGGTCGCTGGCCGAGGCGGACTACGGCCAGATCGGCACCCTGAGCCACGAGTTCTTCCACGCCTGGAACGTGGAGCGCCTGCGCCCGGCCGAGCTGGAGCCCTTCGACTTCACCCGGGCCAATCCGACCCCGTCCCTGTGGTTCGCCGAGGGCTTCACCAACTACTATGGCCCCTTGGCCATCCGCCGCGCGGGGGAATCGACCGTCGACCGGTTCCTGGCCGAGATCGGCGGGCAGCTGGATTTCATGCTGAACACCCCGGCCCGTGGCTACGGCTCGCCCCAGGAGATGAGCCTGCGCGCGCCCTTCGCGGACGCGGCCACTGCGATCGATCCGACCAATCCCAACATCTTCGCTTCGTACTACACCTACGGCGCGGCCCTGGCCCTGACGCTGGACCTGACACTGCGCGAGCGGTTCGAGGGGATCACCCTGGACGACTTTACATGCGCCACATGTGGCGGACGCATGGGGTCGCCGGGCGGCCGTACGTGCCCGACGACCTGCGCGCGGGGCTGGCGGCGGTCACCGGCGACCCGGCGTTCGC
>NZ_JBNFOJ010000328.1:0-2975 GCF_057364705.1 Brevundimonas sp. CURTG3B2_SDJG | reverse complement strand
CGCGGGTGACCCGGCCCCAGAAGCTGACCCGCGGCCGGGACGGCGCGGGCGGGACCCTGGAACTGCGCGTGGCCGGCCGGCCGCCCTGTTGGTCCAGCACCAGTCCGAGGACATCCTGCAGCGGGTCAATCTGTTCCTGGGCGCCGGCTCGGTGGACAAGCTGCGCATCGCCCAGGGGCCGGTGAAGCCGCTGTCGGACGCGCCGTCTTGCCCGGTCCGCGCGGCGAAGCCCGCCCCCCTGCCCGCGGCCGTGGAGGCCGAGCTGAAGCAGTCGATCCAGCGGGCCGCCGATCCCCTGAAGGGGCCGCTGGAGCAGTTGGGGCGCGCGGTCCTGTCGCGCCGCGACGGCGACGCCCATTGACAAGCTCGGCCTGCCCGGGTCTCGAATGACGCCGGGCGCGGGCGTCATCGGACCATCGGTTTCCTGTGATGAGGCGCGGCCTGGAACGGATGCGGGCTTGACCTTTTCCTGCCGCACCTGTTCTCGAAAACCCTTGGACGCGCGCCTTCACGGGAATCGCGCGATGCTGACGAAACAGTCTTTGAGGAAGACGCCATGAGCGCGAAGATCAACTACGCCGCGATGAGCCGCCGCGCCGCGATCACCGCGGCCGCCCTGGCCGCGATGGCGACCCTGAGCGGCTGCGGCGGCAGCGGCGGCGCCGGTTCGGCGGCCAAGGGCGACATGGCCCTGGGCGCGCCGGACGGCGCAAGGTCACCGTGGTGGAATACGCCTCGGTGACCTGCCCGCACTGCGCCGCCTGGCAGGTCAGCACCTGGCCGGCGTTCAAGGCCAAGTACGTGGACACCAACAAGGTCCGCTACGTGTTCCGCGAGCTGCCGACCCCGCCCCAGAACGTGGCGACCGCCGGCTTCCTGATCGCCCGCTGCGCCGGCGACGACAAGTATTTCGACGTCATCCACGCCATCATGGCCAGCCAGGAAGAATGGCGTGCGGGCGTCAATCCGCGCGACACCCTGTTCCGGGTCGGCAATGGCGCGGGCATGAGCAACGCCCAGATCGAGGCCTGCATCCGCGACCCCGAAGCCCTGAAGGCCGCCGACGAGCGCTTCCGCGCCGCCTTCAAGGCCGGCGTCACCGGCACGCCCGCCTTCTTCGTCAACGGGACCCAGGTGGTCTCGCCGGGCGAGGAAGGGGCCACCCTGGCCGACCTGTCGCGCGCCATCGACGCCGAACTGGCCAAGTAGGACGGCGGATGAACCGGGGCCGTCGGTCGCTGCTGCTGATCCTGGCGCTGGCCTCGCTGGCGCCCGTCGGCGCGGCCTCGGCCCCGGCCATCGCGACCGAGCCGGTGGCGCCCGTGACCGCCGCCGACCGGTCGATCGGCCGCGCCGACGCGCCGGTGACGGTGATCGAATACGCCTCGTTCTCGTGCCACCACTGCGCGGACTGGCACCAGTTCGTCTTTCCGACCTTCAAGCAGCGGCTGGTCGACACCGGCCACGTGAGGTTCGTGTTCCGCAACCTGCCGACCGACCCGGAGCAGATGTCCCTGCCCGCGGCCGCTCTGGCCCGTTGCGCCGCGCCGGAGAAATTCTTCGACGTGACCGCGGTGCTGATGCGCGGCCAGGCGGCGGTGCTGCGCGGCGGACGGCTGGAGGACTGGTACGCCCCGGCCATCGCCGCCAGCGGCCGGACGCGGGCCCAGATCGAGGCCTGCACGGCCACCCAGGCCACCCGCGACGCCATCAACCGCGACATCAACAGCGCCATCGCGGCCGACGCCACCTCGACCCCCGCCTTCTTCGTCAACGGCCGGCGGGTGACCGACCGGTCGCTGGGCGGGCTGGAAGTGGCCGTTCGCGCGGCCCAGGCCCGCTGAGGCCCGTCGCCCGGTGCAGTTCCAGCGCCTCAGGCTCGTCGGCTTCAAATCCTTCGTCGACCCGTCGGAGTTCCACATCGAGCCTGGCCTGACCGGGATCGTCGGTCCCAACGGCTGCGGCAAGTCCAACGTGCTGGAAAGCCTGCGCTGGGTGATGGGGGCCAACTCGGCCAAGGCCATGCGCGGCCAGGGCATGGACGACGTCATCTTCGCCGGCGCCGCCAACCGGCCGCCGCGCAGCCACGCCGAAGTCCAGCTGACCATCGACAACACGCAGCGGAAAGCACCCCAGCCCTTCACCGACAGCGCGGTGATCGAGGTGTCGCGCCGCATCGATCGGGGCCAGGGCTCGACCTACCGCATCAACGGCAAGGAGGTCCGGGCCCGCGACGTGCAGCTGCTGTTCGCCGACGCCTCGACCGGCGCGAACTCGCCCGCTCTGGTGCGCCAGGGTCAGATCAGCGAACTGATCGCCGCCAAGCCCCAGAACCGCCGCCGCATCCTGGAAGAGGCGGGCGGCGTCGCCGGCCTGCACACCCGCCGCCACGAGGCCGAGCTGCGCCTGAAGGCCGCCGAGACCAATCTCGAACGGCTGGACGATATCGGCCGCGAGCTGGAGACCACCCTGACCCGGCTGAAGCGCGAGGCGCGTCAGGCCGAGAAGTACAAGAAGATCTCGGCCGAGATCCGGGCCTTGCAGGCCTCGCTGCTCTACGTGCGCTGGAACGACGCGCGCGTGGCGGCCGAGGCGGCCAGGGCCGAGCTGGCCGAGGCCGATCGCGCGGTGCTGGAGGCGACGACCGCCTCGGGCCGCGCCCAGACGGCGTCGCTGACGCCCAGGAGGCGCTGAAGCCGGCCCGGGAAGAGGACGCCGTCGCCGGCGCCCTGCTGCACCGGGCCTCGCTGGAGCGCGACCGGCTGGACATGGCCGAGGCAGGCGGCGCGGGCCGAAGTCGACCGGCTGAAGGCGGAGGGGGCTGCGCATCGCCGCCGACATCCAGCGTGAGACCGGCATGGCCGGCGACGCCGAGAGCGAACTGGCGCGCCTGACCGAGGCGTTCGAGGCACTGTCCGCCGAGATCGCGGCCGCTCCGGCGCGCGGGCCCGAGCTGGAGGCCGGCCCTGGCCGCG
>NZ_JBNFOJ010000327.1:0-2981 GCF_057364705.1 Brevundimonas sp. CURTG3B2_SDJG | reverse complement strand
AACCGGCTTCGAGGCGCGGCGGCGCGCGCGGGGCGCCATGGAGGCCGCGGAGGCCCTGCTGCGCTCCGAGGGGTACTATCAGCCGGTCCTGGAGGACGTGGTCGAGGGCGAGGAGACGCCGGTCGCCATCGTGGACGTGACGCCGGGCCCTCGTTTCGCCCTGACCCCCGCCGACGTCCGCTGGGCCGAGCCGCCGCCGGACGCCGCAGTCGCGGCCCAGGTGAACGACGAGATCCAGCTGACGCCGGGCGAACCCGGCCGCGCCGTCGACGTCATCGCGGCCGAGGGCCGCATCCTGGCCGGCCTGACCCGCCGCGGCTACGCCGACGCTCGGGCCGATCCGCGCCGTGTGGTCGTCGATCACCAGACCCGGACGGTCCATCCGACCTACAACATCGCCTCGGGCCGGCTGGTGCGGCTGGACGGGGTGCGGCTGGAGACCCGCGGCCCCACCAATCCGAATTGGGTCGCCGGCCTGGCCCCCTGGGCCGAGGGCGACGTCTACGATCCCGAACAGGTCGCCGAGCTGGAGCGCCGGCTGCTGGAGACCGGCGTCTACGACGGCGTCGGCGTGGCCCTGGCGGGCGCCGACCAGACCCGGGCCGACGGCCTGAGGCCGGTGGTGGTCACCCTCACCGACCGCCCCCGCTGGATCCAGGAGGCGGGGATCACCCTGTCCACCGCCCGGGCCACCGTGACGGCGGGTTCGGCGGGAACCTCCACGACCGGGGGTTCCGCGATCGAGGGCGCGTGGACCTATCATAACCGGTTCGGCCGCGCCGACACCCTGCGCTACGAGGCCCGGCTCTCGGACATCGACAGCAAGCTGGGGGTCGATCTGACCCTCCCCCACTGGCGTCGGCCCGGGCGGACGCTGACGGCGGGCGCGGCCATCGTCAACGAGGACACCGACGCCTACCAGCGCCTGGCCGGCGTGCTGTACGTCGACGCTCGCCAGCGCCTGGGCAAGTCCTCCTGGTACAGCTACGGCCTGGGCATCGACGTCGGCCAGTATGATGAGAACCGGTTCGACCCGGTGACCCAGGCGCCGCTGGACATCACCCGGAACCTGGCCTTGCTGACGCTCAGGGGCGGCGCCTACCTGGACCGGTCCGATGATCCGCTGGACGCCCGCAGCGGCTATCGCCTGACCGCGAACCTGCAGCCGACGGCGGTGACCGGCGACGATTCCCTGCTGTTCCTTCGCGCCGACGCCCAGGCCACGGCCTATCTGCCCCTGCAGCAGGGCGGCAAGACCCGGCTGGCCGGGCGCGTGCGCCTGGGCTCCATCCTGGGCGGCGAGGAGCTGACCATTCCGTCGGACCGGCTGTTCTATTCCGGCGGCGGCGGATCGGTGCGCGGCTTCGAGTACCAGGGCGTCGGCCCCCGCCTGCCCGACGGCACGCCGCGCGGCGGCCTGTCGCTGTTCGAGACCTCGCTCGAGGTGCGCCGCGACATCGGACGCAGCTTCGGCGCCGTTGTCTTCGTGGACGCCGGCGCGATCGGGGCGCAGGAGTATCCCAACTTCAACAACCTGCGCTACGCCGTGGGCGCGGGCGTCCGCTACCAGCTGCCGTTCGGCCCCATCCGCGCCGACGTCGCCTTCCCCCTGGACCGCCAGCCCGGGGATTCGGACTTCCAGATCTACATCAGCATCGGACAGGCGTTTTGACCGAGGCGACGCCCCCCGACGCGACGCCCGAGACTCCGGCCCAGCGGGAGAAACGCAAGCGCACGCGCCTGCAGGCCCTGGCCTTCTTCGGAGGGATCGGCCTGGCGATCCTGGCCGCCCTGCTGATCGTCGTCGCCATCGGCGGCCGAATGTACCTGCTCTCCGAACCCGGGCGCGGCCTGGTGACCAGCTTCGTGGCGGGCAAGAAGGTCGGCCGCTACGGACGGATCAACGTCGAGGGGGTCAAGGGCGACCTGTTCGACGACTTCACCATCGACCGGGTCACCGTCACGGATGCGAAGGGCGTCTGGCTTGAAGCCCGCCAGGTGCGCGTGGACTGGACCTGGTGGCCTCTGATCGGCCGCCGCTTCCACGCCACCAATATCGAGGCCGGCGTCATCCGTCTGATCCGCCGCCCCGAGGTGGAGCCCTCGACCACCCCGCCGGGCCCGCAGCCGCTGTCGATCGACATCGACCGGTTCGCCGCGAACGTCGAGTTGCTGGAGGGCTTCAGCCAGGAATACGGCCGCTGGCGCCTGACCGGCGAGGCGGACGTGCCGCGCAGCGGGCCCAAGAAGGCCATCGTCAACGCGGCGAGCAACAGCCGGCCGGGCGACTATCTGCGGGTCAACGCCACCTTCGGCGGCGACCTGGCCGACATGCGGCTGAACCTCAGGGCCAACGAGGCCCGGGGCGGGCCGATCGCCGGCGCGCTGGGATACTCGCCGGACCAGCCGTTCGCGGCGACCGCCGTCGTGAACGGCGAGGTGGTCGACGCCATCGTGCGCACCGGCGATTTCACCCCGCTGATCGTCAAAGGCCGCTACGGCGAGGACCGAGCGCGGATCGTCGGCTATTTCGACTTCTCGGGCTCGACCTTGCTGGCCCCCTTCGTCGAGCGCGTGGGGCGGACCGCCCGCTTCGGCTTCGCCGCCACCCCGGACACCGACGGCGACGGGCAGCAGGGCGTGGGCTGGCGGCTGCTCGCCGACAACCTGACCTCCAGCGCCAGCGGCCAGATCCGGCTTCGCGACCGGCGCAGCGAGGACGGGATCAGGCTCGAGATCGCCACGCCGTCGCTGAGCCGCCTGATCGGCCGTCCGGTCGCCGGCCCGGCGGCCTACGAGGGTCTGTTCAAGGGCGATGCGGCCGCGTGGTCCCTGCAGGGGGCCGTCGACCTGCTGGGCGTGGACCTGTCCAGCTATCGCGCCCAGCGCATCCAGGGTCCCCTGAACGTGGCGGTCCGCGACGGCCGCATGGACGTCGCGAGACATCCGCGCGGCCGGCGGCTCGCGCGCCGGCATCGTCG
>NZ_JBNFOJ010000326.1:0-2985 GCF_057364705.1 Brevundimonas sp. CURTG3B2_SDJG | reverse complement strand
GCGCGAGCGCCGGAGCGGCAGGCCACTGCCCCGTCCACCGCGCTGCGCGCGGTCCCCCTCCCCCTCTCGCTTCGCTCCGGGGGAGGATCATGCCGTCGCCGCCACCGTCTTGGGCGGCGCCCCGCCCAGCACGCCCTTCAGGTCGTGGATGCTGGCCATGTGGGTCAGGTCGATGTGCAGCGGCGTGACCGAGATCCGGCCCTCGTCCATGGCGCGCAGGTCGGTGCCCGGCGCGTGGTCCTGTTTCGCGCCGCGGAAGCTCATCCAGTAGTAGTCGCGGCCCCTAAGGTCGGTGCGCTTGACCGCGTGCATCTCGCCGATGTCGCGGAAGCCCTGGCGCGTCACCTCCACCTCGGTCACCTGTTCCGGCGGCCGGGCGGGGAAGTTCAGGTTCATCACCACCCCGTCGGCCCACGGCCGTTCCAGCAGGCGCGAGATGATCGCCGGCGCATAGGTCTCGGCCGTCTCCCAGTGCGCGGTCACCGCGTCGTGGAACCGCTCCAGGCTCTGCGACAGGGCGATAGAGCGGATGCCGAACGCCATCCCCTGCAGCGCGCCGGCCACGGTGCCCGAATAAGAGCAGTCCTCGCCGACGTTGTGCCCCCGGTTGACGCCCGACAGCACCAGGTCCGGCTTCTCGGGCATCAGGTCGTTGACCGCCAGCACCACGCAGTCGGTCGGCGTGCCCGTCACCGAGAAGCGCTTTTCGCCTAGCCGGTTGACCCGCAGCGGCTCGGTCAGGGTGATCCCCCGCCCCTTGCCCGACTGCTCGACCGCGGGCGCGCAGACCCAGACGTCGTCCGAGAAGGTCCGCGCGATCCGCTCCAGGCAGTCCAGGCCCTCGGCCTCGATCCCGTCGTCGTTGGTCAGAAGTATGCGCATCTCGCCTGCGCTCTTGCAGCGCGTCGGCGCGTCGCGCAACGCGTAATCGTCAGTTGGCGGGCCGGATGTCGTCGGCCTTGATCACGAACCCGCCCGCGCAGTCGTTGCGGATGCTCGAGCGGCCCTGCTCGATCCGGCCGTTCACGGCCTCGGTCCACGGCGCCGTCCGGCCGGTGATCCGCACCTTCTGGTTCACCAGATCGCGCGCCTGGCGCATTTCGCCGTCGTCCGCCGCGCCCGAGACGCAGGTCGCCGCCAGCGGCCGGCGCACGTCGCCTCGGCCGCGTACAGCTGAAACTCGCCGTTCGACAGCCGCAGCCAGCCGACGAATTCGGTCTGGTCCGCCGTCGGGGCCGGCACGCGGTTCTGCGCCTGAACCGCCGTCGCGCCCGCCAGGGCGGCCAGCGCCAGAAGGGTCAGGGTCGTCTTGCGCATCTCACACTCCGACATGGGTCAGGCCGCCCATATAGGGCTGCAACGCGGCCGGAACGGCGATCCGTCCCGCCTCGTCCTGATAGTTCTCCATGATCGCGACAAGAGTGCGACCGACCGCCAGGCCCGAGCCGTTCAGCGTATGGACGAACTCGGTCTTCTTCTCCCCGTCGCGCTTGAACCGCGCCTCCATCCGCCGGGCCTGGAAATCCCCGCAGTTCGAGCAGGAGCTGATCTCGCGATAGGTCCCCTGCGACGGCAGCCAGACCTCCAGATCGTAGGTCTTCCTGGCCGAAAAGCCCATGTCGCCCTTGCACAGCAGCACCTTGCGATAGGGCAGCTCCAGCTTCTGGAGCACGGCCTCCGCGCAACCCACCATCCGCTCGTGCTCTGCCTCGGAGTCCTCGGGCCGGGTGATCGAGACCAGCTCGACCTTGTGGAATTGGTGCTGCCGGATCAGCCCGCGCGTGTCCCGGCCCGCCGAGCCCGCCTCGGCGCGGAAGCACGGCGTCAGCGCGGTCAGGCGCATGGGTTCTGCGAGGTCGGCCTCGGGCAGGATCTGCTCGCGGACGAGGTTGGTCAGGGAGACTTCGGCGGTGGGGATGAGACCAAATCGCTTGGGCAACGAGGGAGCCTCTTCACGCCCTGTCACTTCATTGAAATCAAGCAACCCAAACACATTGGCCGCATTCTTCGCGGCCTTTGCGAGCCATGTTCGAACCTGTTCGCCAGAGTACGTCCCTTCGCCAGGGTCCACAGTGCCTTTGGCGGACCATTCAATAAACTCAGCAGTTCTTTCTACCCAATCCCGAGTCCGAGGGTCCGTGAAGAACAGATCATCCTCGAACTTCGGCAGCTGCCCCGTCCCGAACATCGCCTCGTCGCGCACCAGGTACGGCGGATTGACCTCCAGATAGCCGTGCTCGGCCGTCTGCATGTCCAGCATGAACTGGCCGACGGCCCGCTCCAGCCGCGCCAGCCCGCCCTTCAGCACCGCGAACCGCGCGCCCGACATCTTCGCCGCCGCCTCGAAGTCCAGCAGGCCCAGGGCCTCGCCCAGGTCGGCATGGTCCTTGGCCGGGCCGCCCTCGCGCGGCGTTCCCCAGCGGCTGATCTCGACGTTGCCGGCCTCGTCGTCTCCATCGGGCACGTCGTCCGCCGCGATGTTCTTCTGCGCCGCCAGTAGGCCGCGCAGTTCCGCGCCCACCTCGGCCTCGACCTTTTCGGACGCCGCGATGTCGCCCTTCAGCGCCTCGACCTCGGCCTTCAGCCGGTCGGCCTCGGCCATGTCCTTCTTGGCCATCGCCGCGCCGATCAGCTTGGAGGCGGCGTTGCGCTTGGCCAGGGCGTCCTGGCCGGTGGTCTGGGCGGTGCGCAACTCCTTGTCGAGCCGCAGCAGGTCGGCGACCAACCCGTCGGCCTGATCGACCCCACGCGACGACCACCCGGCCACGAAGGCGGCGGGATTGTCTCGGATGGCGCGGATGTCGTGCATGGTCGGTCTCGGTTCGGGGAGCGACTGCTCTAGCCCCGGCGAGGGATTCCGCCAAGCGGGTGCACGTTCACCTCCCCATGCCCGTCAAGGCGATGGGGAGGACAGACGGCGAAGCCGTCAGGAGGGGGGACGGCGCGGCCGGGCGGCCCATCTGAGCGCCGATCCCATCCGCGGCG
>NZ_JBNFOJ010000325.1:0-3019 GCF_057364705.1 Brevundimonas sp. CURTG3B2_SDJG | reverse complement strand
CGGTGACCAGCGGCGCGGCGGGCGGGACGAACGGCGCGGGCGATCGGCTACGGCGTCTGTTCGGGCGGGCCGACGGGCGCGACCTGAGGACGGCCTGGCTGGTCGTCATCCCCGTGACGGCCGTGGTCGCGACGGTGAACTCCCTCTCCAACCTCAGCGACATCCCTGACGTCGCCCGATGGGAGCCCTGGGTGTGGGAGATCTCCAGCGCGCTCTCGATCGTGGCGGCCATGGTCGTGCCGTGGCTGGCGACCGCCCTGGCCCCGCCTGACGAGGCGGCGGCGGAGGGTTGGCGGCCCAAGCTGCGCTTCGCCCTGATCCACGGGGCGGCGCTGGTGCTGTTCTCGGCGCTCCACGTCGCGGGTTTCGTTCTGCTGAGGCGCTGGGTCTACGAGCTCATGGACGCCGGGCCCTATGTCTTCGGCGACCGCTTCGTCTACGAGTTGCGCAAGGACCTGATCAGTTACGGGGTCTACGTTTCGGCCTTCTGGCTGATCGGTTACCTGCGCCGACGCAAGGACGAACCGGTGCGGCCGGTCAGCTTCGACATCCGCGACGGGGCTCGGCTCATCCGCGCGCCCCTGCCGGACATCCTGGCGGTCTCGTCGGCGGGCAACTACGTCGAGTTCTGGCTGGCGGATGGCCGGCGGCCGCTGATGCGGGCCACGCTGGCCGCGATCGAGGTGGAGCTGGAGCGGTTCGGCTTCGTTCGCGCTCACCGCTCCTGGCTGGTCAACGCCGGCTCGGTGACCGGGCTTAGGCCCGACGGCTCAGGGGATTGGACGGTCGAGCTTGGGCCCGTCGAGGCGCCCCTGTCGCGCCGCTATCCTCAGGCGCTGGAGCGGCTGAGGGGATAGGAGCTCTCGGCCGGCGTCGATCTCAGTCGTGGACGATCAGGCTCCTATGCTTGGTGTCGCGCATGAACAGATAGACCAGCAGCGACACGCCGATCATTCCGGTCACGTACCAGAAGAAGGCGCTTTCGACCCCCGCGCCCTTGAACCACAGGGCGACGTATTCGGCGGTGCCGCCGAACAGGGCGTTGGCGATCGCATAGGGCAGGGCGACTCCCAGCGCCCGGATATGGGCGGGGAACAACTCGGCCTTCACCACGGCGTTGATCGAGGTGTAGCCGCTGACGATCACCAGGGCGGCCAGGGCCAGCAGGAAGGCGACGAAGGGGCTGTCGACGGTCGCCAGCGTCGACATGATCGGCACGGTCAGCAGCACGCCCAGCACCCCGAAGGCGATCATCACCGGCTTGCGCCCGATCCGGTCCGACAGGGCGCCGACGGCGGGCTGCAGCAGCATGAACAGGAACAGGGCCGCGGCGCTGACCTCGGTCGCCACGTCCTTGGTGAAACCCGTGGTGTTGACCAGGAATTTCTGCAGGTAGGTGGTGTAGGTGTAGAAGGCCAGCGTCCCCCCGGCCGTCAGCCCCATCACCAAGAGCGCCTCCTTGGGGTGCTTCAGGATCAGCAGCAGGGCGCTCGATTTCGGGGCCGCCTGGGTGTCCGCCGCGACGAAGGCGCGGGTCTCGTCCAGCCGCCGCCGCAGCCAGAAGACGATCACCGCCAGGGCCGCGCCGACGAAGAAGGGGATGCGCCAGCCCCAGGATTCCAGGGCGGCCTCGCTCAGCGTGTTCTGCAGCAGGATCAGCAGCAGCAGGGCCAGCAGCTGGCCCGAGATCAGGGTCACGTACTGGAAGCTGGACCAGAAGCCGCGATGGTTCGCGGTCGCCATCTCGGACAGATAGGTCGCCGAGGATCCGTACTCGCCGCCGACGCTGAGCCCCTGCAGCAGTCGGGCGAACAGCAGGAGCGCCGGCGCCGCCACGCCGATGATCTCGTAGCCGGGCGTGCAGGCGATGATCAGGCTGCCGGTGCACATCAGCGTCACGGACAGAGTCAGCCCCGCCTTGCGGCCCTTGCGGTCGGCGTAGACGCCCATCACCCAGGCGCCCACCGGTCGCATCAGGAAGCCCACGGCGAAGATCGCCGCCGAGCTCAGCAGCTGGGCGGTGGAATCGCCCTTGGGGAAGAAGACCGGTGCGAAATACAGGGTGAAGGCCGCGTAGGCGTACCAGTCGAACCATTCGACCAGATTGCCGGCCGAGCCGCCGATGATGTTGCGCAGGCGGCGCGCGGGGGTCATCGGAACCTCGGTCATCGGGCGGCCTCCATCGGGCGGCGGACGTGCAGGGCGACGCCGATCGTCCAGGCCGCCAGGGCGACCTCGAGCACGCGCTGGGCGGCGCCGTAGTATTCGAAGGCGGGATGGACCAGCCAGATCGCGCCGACCGCCGGAGCGCCGCAGACGACCGCCAGGTGGAACAGGTTGCGCCCGCCGAGCCACTTCCGAGCCGCCAGGCCGGTCAGGATCACCCCGGTGACGCCGCACAGGTAGCCCACGCCGCCCAGCACGTCGTGCAGCACCGCCGAGGGACTGGCGTTAGTCAGAGAGCATTCGAAGTCGCAGGGGAACGCCCCGCCGAACGTTAGCCCCAGGCCGTTCAGGGCGCTCAGGAGAAAGCCGGCGATCGCCAACGGGCTGCGGGGAAACAGGCCGATGCACAGCAGCCAGAACGCCGTCAGAAGGGCCCCCGAGGCGATGAAGGCCAGGCTGACCTCCGGCCCGGTGATCGCGCCCGACGCGCCCAGTTCGCTGATGAACTGCCGCAGGGGATCGTAGCCCGGATAGGCCAGGCCGCCGGCGACGGCCGCGGCCAGCAGGATCATCAAGCTCAGGATCGCGCAGGCGAAGGCGATGGTGCGAATAGTCAGTCCCCCCGGAACATGGCGCTCCCATCATCCAGCCGTTGCCCATCCTGACCAGCGGCACGGGCGCGCCGCCCCGGTCGTCCTCGAACCGCTCGATCTCGCGATAGCCGGCTGCGCGGTACAGCGGCTCGCCGCCCAGGGTGGCGACCAGTTCGGCGGAGGTGTAGCCGGCGGCGCGGGCGGCGGCCTCGCACAGGCTCAGGATCAGGCGGCCGACCCCCCGGCGCGTGAACTCGGGC
>NZ_JBNFOJ010000324.1:0-3024 GCF_057364705.1 Brevundimonas sp. CURTG3B2_SDJG | reverse complement strand
CTTCATCCCCGCGCGCGGTGGTTCGTCGCCTGACCGGGCCGAGCAGCACAGCCGGCACGTCCAGGCCGCGATCCAGGCGGGCCGCATGCGGCGGGCCTTCCTGAAGGGCATGGGCATGCAGCGGAACTGCGCCCCGCCGGCCGCGCCCCACTGGTTTCGGCCGCGCGGAGGCAGTCAGCGGTAACGGATGGATCAGGCCACCGCGGCTTCCCTCTCCACCTCGTCGCGGTCGGCGGCGCAGGCCTCGGCCAGGGTGGCGGCGAGCAGGGTCGGGTCGATGGGCTTGGTCAGGAAGGCGTGGACGCCGACCTGGTCCCAGGCCGCCTTGTGCACGTCCAGGGCGTTGGCGGTCAGGGCGATGATCGGCGTGCCTCCGTTCAGGCGGCCCAGGCGCAGGCGGCGCGAGGCCTCCAGCCCGTCCATCACCGGCATCTGCATGTCCATCAGGACGGCGTCGAACCGTTCGACCGACGCCGCCTCCAGCGCCTCGGCTCCGTTCTCCACCAGGGTCAGGCGGCAGCCGTGCGGCTCCAGCAGCAGCTTGAGGATCCGGCGGTTCACCTCGTGGTCGTCGGCGGCCAGGATCGAACGGCCGTGCAGCGACCCGATGTCGGCGGCCGCGCGCTCGGGCTCGACCGGCGCCTGGACCGCGACCTGAAGCGGCAGGGTCAGGGTGAAGGTGGAGCCCTCGCCCTCCGCGCTGGCGACGGACAGGTCCCCACCCATCAGCCGGGCCAGCTTGCGGCTGATGGAGAGCCCCAGCCCCGTGCCGCCGTAGCGGCGCGTGGTGCCGGCGTCGGCCTGTTCGAAGCTGTTGAACACATAGGCCAGGCGGTCGGCGGGAATCCCACAGCCGCTGTCGGTCACCGCGACCGTCATCCGGGCGCCGTCCCAGCCGGCCGAGACGGCGATCTCGCCCGAGGGGGTGAACTTGACGGCGTTGGAGAGCAGGTTGAACAGGATTTGCTGGAACCGCAGCGGATCGGTGCGGACCGCGTCCGGGACCTCGGGCGCGACCATGACCCTCAGGCGCACGCCGTTGGCCATGGCCCGCGGCTCCCACAGGCGGCGCAGGGCCGTGAGGCGGGCGCGGACGTCCATGTCCGCGACCTCCAGCTCCATCTTGCCGGCCTCGATCTTGGACACGTCCAGCACGTCGTTGAGCAGGCCCATCAGCACGTCGCCGGCGTCGATCAGCATCGAGACGTGCTCGCGCTGCTCGCTGTCCAGCCGCGTGCGGCGCAGAAGATTCGCCGCCGAGATGACCGCGTTCATGGGCGTGCGGATCTCGTGGCTGATGACGGCCAGGAAGTCGGACTTGGCCGCGCTGGCCACCTCGGCCTTGCGCCGCGCGTCCAGGGCCGCCTGGTTGGCGGTGCGCAGGACCTCCGTGGTCGTCGAACTCTGACGGACGGCCACCACCAGGTGGCTCATGTACAGCAGGCACCCCAGGGCGATCAGCAGGTCCTGCCAGCGGCCGCTGAGGATGGCGCTGACCAGGGGCAGGCTCAGGAAATAGGTTCCGTGGGGAGCGACCGCCGAGATCAGGATCGGGCGGGCGTGGTGCATGTGCAGGCTGACGTGCAGCAGGCCGCCGGCCACCTGGACCATGGCGAACACCCGCCCCACCTCGCCGCCCGAGAACCACAGATAGGCGGCGACGGCCGAGTAGACCGCCACGCCGAGCGCGGTCGTGGCGCACGACAGCACCAGATACTTCCGGTCCGGCGTCCAGCTCGGACGCTGGCGGAAGCGGCGGAAGACGACCCAGTCCAGGGCCTGGGTGGCGAGCACGGCGGCGAACCACCACAACGGCCAGGCCGACGGCGCGATCAGCCAGGCGGTGGCGCCGATGAAGCCCGCCAGGGCGATCCGCGTCTTCAGTTCACGGTATCGCACGCGCGACACCATGGCGTAGGCCGTGACCGTCATCGCAACGCCTCCCCGCCCACAAGCATGCCGCGAAATGGAAAAGGATGTGTTGCCTTCCGCCAGGGATTCCGCAGCCGCCAGGGGTCTCGGAAAACCACTGGATTCCAGTGTCCAGGGGTGCGCGGCGCGGCAAAAGCCACTATGGGAACGAGAGAAACCGCCACGCGTTTGACAGCCTGTTCCGGGGGAGACGCCCAAATGAAACGCCTTATCGCCCTTGTGGCCTTGACCGGCGCCTTCGCGGTCGCCGCGTGCGACGACCCGCGCCCGGCCGAGGACGAAGACCTGACGGAGGTTCCGGTCGAGACGCCCGTCGCGCCCGCCGCCGAGGACGCCGGCGCGCAGACCGACGCGACCGCGCCCCAGACGCCGGCCCCGCCGACCGATTCGACCACCCTGCCGGCCGAGAAGCGGACGTCCGAAGAGTCCGTCCAGCCCGAGAGCGAGACCCTGTTCTACTAGGGCGGCCGTCCGAATCGGCGGGGAAGCCCGCCTTGAGCGAAGGGCCCGTTCGCCCGCTGACCAAGGTTAGAGTTTGACGTCAGGCCGGTCCTGTTCCTTCTCGGGCGTGGCGGGCGCCGCCGAGGCCAGGCCGAGCAGGCCGAGGGCCGACAGGGTCGCGGCCAGCATCCGTCCCACGCCGCGCCGCATCAGTTGCTCAACACCTGGATGCTGGTCCAGACGTCGCCGCGGTTGACGATGTCGACGCGCATCTTGCCCCCCGCCCGCGGCGAGACGGTGCAGACAGGATAGTGGTCGCCGAACCCGTCGCGGCACACGACGGCGCCGCGGGGGTCGCGGATGGTCAGATCGATGTCGGTGTCTCCGTCGCCGATGGCCGCCACGCGCAGCACCTCTCCGCCCCGGGCGTCCACTTCGAAGGCCCAATTCTCGCGGGCCTGGAGCTGTTTGACGGTGAACACCGGCCCGGCCCCGAACGGCGAGGAGCGGACGCCGCGCAGCATCGGCTCGCGCAGGCGGTTGATGGCGTCCATCAGCGGCTGGTCCCCGGTCGAAAAGGGCCGCCGCCTCGTCCAGCAGGCGGGCGGGCGTCAGGGTCGGCGCGTCCCCTTCGCCCTGGCGCACCGGCAC
>NZ_JBNFOJ010000323.1:0-3033 GCF_057364705.1 Brevundimonas sp. CURTG3B2_SDJG | reverse complement strand
CCGCCCCGCGCGGCGCGGAACTCGACGGAGCGGACGGGCCTGTGGGGGCCGGTGACCTTCATGCGAGGCGACTCCAGGACATGCCGGACCATCGCGGCGGCCTGGTCACCGTTTGGTTAACAGCTCGGCAGATTCTGCCGTCGACGTTCGCTCGGCTCGCCGGCCTGATACTGATTTTCCAAAGCTTTTAGGTTGGCACGCCGCTGGCATCACGGTTGACGACCATAGTTCGTGGACGCCCGACCGATGCAGAAACTGCTCGCCTCCCTCCTGACCGCCGCCGCCCTGGCCGGATTCGCGGGCCCGGCCGCGGCCCAGTCGCGGATCAAGGACATCGCCGCCGTCGAAGGGGTCCGCGGCAACCAGCTGGTCGGCTACGGCCTGGTGGTCGGCCTGAACGGCACGGGCGACAGCTTGCGCAACTGCCCTTTCACCCGCCAGTCGCTGGAGGGGATGAGCGAGCGCCTGGGCAACAACATCCGGGGCACGAACGCCAACACCAAGAACATGGCCGCGGTCATGGTGACGGCCGAGCTCCCCGCCTTCTCCACCCCCGGCTCGCGCATCGATGTCAGCGTCTCCTCCATGTGCGACGCCAAGAGCCTGCTGGGCGGCTCGCTGATCGTCACGGCCCTGCAGGCGCCGACGGCCAGGTCTATGCGGTGGCCCAGGGCTCGGTGCAGACCGGCGCCGTCTCGGCCTCCGGAGCCTCGGGCTCGTCGGTCACGCGCGGCGTGCCGACCGCCGGACGCATCGCCTCGGGCGCCACGGTCGAGCGCGAGACCGGCTTCGAGCTGGCCAATATGAACGAGGTGCGACTGACGCTGCGCAATCCGGACTTCACCACGGCCCAGCGCGTGGCCGCCGCCATCAACCAGACCTATCCGAACTCCGCCCTGGCCGAGAACGGCGCCGTGGTGGCCCTGCGCGCGCCCGGCCAGATGGGCATGGCGGGCTTCCTCAGCCGGGTCGAGAACCTGTCGGTCGACGTCGACGCCCCGGCCAAGGTGGTCATCGACGAGGTGAACGGCGTCATCGTCATGGGTGAACAGGTCCGCGTCTCCACCGTCGCCATCGCCCACGGCAACCTGACCGTCTCCATCCAGGAGACGCCGCTGGTCAGCCAGCCCGAGCCCTTCAGCCGCGGCGGCCGGACCGTGGTGGTGCCCCAGACCGACGTCTCCGTCGAAGAGGAGACCGGGACCCAGATGCGCATCGTCGGCGGCAGCACGTCGCTGGCGACCCTGGTCAACGGCCTGAACGCGCTCGGCGTCAGCCCGCGCGACATGATCAGCATCCTGCAGGCCATCAAGGCCGCCGGCGCCCTGCAGGCCGACATCGAGGTGATGTGAGCATGAGCGACCTGACCGTTCCCGGCGCCTCGCCCCTCCCCCAGCCTCCCGCCGCCACGGCCCGCATGCGCGAGACCGCCGAGGCCTTCGAGGCCTCCTTCCTGTCCCAGATGCTCAAGCCCATGTTCGAGGGCCTGGAAACCGACGGCATGTTCGGCGGCGGCGAGGGCGAGGAGACGTGGCGCAGCTTCATGATCGACGCCATGGCCAAGCAGACCGTCAAGGCCGGCGGGATCGGCCTGGCCGACCAGGTCGTCGCCCAGATGCTCAAGATGCAGGAGATGCAGGCCCAATGACCGAAGCCGCCGTCCTCACCGCCACCGCCCGCGTCCGCCAGCTGATCGACCTGACCCGGCGCCTGACCGAACGTCTCGACCCAGGAGGCGCGCGCCTTCGAGGCCCGGCGCCCCCAGGACGCCATGGCCAACCTGGCCGAGACCCAGGACCTGGCCAACGCCTACCGCCGCGAGTCCGCCCAGCTGAAGGCCAATCCGGCCAGCGTCGCCGCCGCCCCCGCCGCGGACCGTCAGGCCCTGATCAGCGCCACCCAGGCGTTCGAGGAGATCCTGTCGCGCCACGCGCACGCCGTCGAGGCCGCCCGCACCATCTCCGAGGGCCTGGTCCGAACCATCGCCGCCGAGGTCGCCGGCCTCAGGGGGCAATCCGTCGGCCTACGGCGCCTCGGGCCGCGCCAACGGCGGGGATGCGCGCGCGGTGGCCTACAACCGCACCACCTGACCTCGCTCAGAGCCGGATCGTCCGCGACGCGCCGACGGCCTCCAGGAAATCGGCGTCGTGGCTGACCACGACCAGGGCGCCGTCGTAGGCCGCCAGCGCCGCCTCGACCGCGGCGATCGAATCCAGGTCCAGGTGGTTGGTCGGCTCGTCCAGGATCAACAGCTGCGGTGGCCGGGTTCCCGTCATCGTGCAGGCCAGCGCCGCGCGCAGCCGCTCTCCGCCGGACAGCGTCCCGACCCCGCGTTGCGCGGCCGTGTTGCGGAACAGGAACCGCGCCAGGGCCGCATGGGCGTCGTTCGGCGTGGTCCCGGGATTGAGCCGCAGATAGGCCTCCACCAAGGTCTCGTCGGGCCGCAGGATCGCCGCCTCCTGATCCAGCAGAGCCGCCCGCGTCGGCCGCTCGATCCGGCCCGAGGTCGGCTCCAGCTCTCCCGCGATCAGTTTCAGAAGGGTGGTCTTGCCCGCTCCGTTCGGCCCCGAGACGGCGATCCGCTCAGGTCCCGTAAGCCGCAGCGTGACTGGCCCGACCACGCGACGCCCGTTCGGCGCGGTCCACGCGGCGTCCTCAAGGACCAGCACGGTCCGTCCCGCCGCCAGGCCGGTCGACGGCATGGGAATGCTGAGCGCCCGCACCCCGTTGACCCGCAGCTGCGCCTCGGCCAACTGCGTCTCGGCTTCGGCCGCCCGGCGCTGGGCCAGCAGGTTTTCGCGCGCGCCCGTGTTCTCCGCCCGCTCGGCCATCGCGCCCAAGAGGATCTTCGGCTCGGAGCGTTTCGCCGCGAAGGCGCGCCCGGCCCTGTCGGCGACGGGCCTTCTTCTCGACCGCCCTCTGGCCTCGCGCGCGGCCCGTCCGACCTCGCGTTCGGCGATGTCCAGCCCGCGCTCGGCGGCCGCGCGCTCGGCCGCCTTCCAGCACCCGGCCGGACAGCGTAGGCAGGTCGTC
>NZ_JBNFOJ010000322.1:0-3038 GCF_057364705.1 Brevundimonas sp. CURTG3B2_SDJG | reverse complement strand
GTCGCGGATCGCGTCCAGCGCCGCCCTGGAGGCCGCGTCCGCCGCCCGTTCGCCCAGGAAGGATCCGTCGGCGCCGGCGGCTCGTCGGTGTCGGGACCCAGCCGCCTCGTTCAGCCGCGCCGACCTCGGCGCCCAGGGTCGAACACTGGTTCAGATTTCGCAGGTCGTAGGGATTGGCCTCGGCCTGCAGCAGCACGGTCGGAATGTACTGGCGGCGCAGGTTCAGGTCGTCCAGCGGCGCGGTCGCCGCCGCTCCGACGCCGGCTCCGAAATCCTGCGCCGCAGCGCAGGCGGCGAGCATGAGGACGGGTAGAAGCGGAAGCAGTCGGCGCATGGGCGCCTTTCAACCACGGGCCCGCGGAGGAAGGAAGGCGAGCCGGTTCCCTTTTCGCCTGACCGCTATTGCGGGCTTCCCAATCCATGTTACTCGCGAGAGGCGAGTAGGGGGCGTGGTGCGTGGTGGGGCAGAACGTGGATAGGGATGCGGACGCTCCGCCCGGCGCGCCCGACTCCGACTCGGGTTTGGCCTCTCTGGCCATGCTGCTGGTCTTTCACCAGATACCGTCCGCCCCCGAGCAGTTGCGGCACGCGCTGGGCCACGGCGATCCGGCGAGCGAGACCGATCTGATCGGCCTGGCGAAGCGGCTGGGAGCCAAGGCGAAGTCCGCCCGGATCGATCTTGACCAGCTGGGCGACGTGCCGCTGCCGGCGATCGCCCAGGACAAGGATGGCGGGTATTTCCTCGTCGCAGCGACGCGTGACGACGAGGCGCTGATCCAGCGCCCCGGCGCTCCCGCGGAACGTCTTACGCTGGAGCAGCTGAACGATCGGTGGGCCGGTCGGATGGTGCTGGTGACCACTCGCGCCGCGGGAGGCTCGGCGACCAAGTTCGACGTCACCTGGTTCATTCCGGCCCTGGTCAAATACCGCTGGATGCTCGGTGACGTGCTGGGGGCGTCGCTGGTGCTTCAGCTGTTCGCCCTGGCGACGCCGCTGATCTTCCAGGTGGTGATCGACAAGGTGCTGGTGCACCAGGGCCTCACCACCCTGGACGTGCTGGCGATCGGCCTGATCTCGGTGGTGGTCTTTGAAACCTTCCTGGGCGGGCTGCGGTCCTATGTCTTCACCCATACGACCAGCCGGGTGGACGTGGAGCTCGGCTCCAAGCTCTATCGCCACCTGCTGAACCTGCCGCTGGCCTATTTCGAGTCCCGTCGCGTCGGCGACACCATCGCCCGCGTCCGCGAACTGGAGACCATCCGCGAGTTCCTGACCTCGTCGTCGGTGACGCTGGTCGTGGACCTGCTGTTCACGGTGATCTTCCTCGTCGTGATGTGGTTCTACTCGCCCTATCTGCTCGCGATCGTCGTCGCCTCGATCGTGCTCTATGCGATCATCTGCTTCCTGATCACGCCGCCGCTGCGCAAGCGGATCGAGGAGCGCTTTCAGCGCAACGCCGAAAGCCAGGCCTTCCTGGTCGAGAGCGTCACGGGCGTGCAGACGCTGAAGGCCGCCGCTGTCGAGCCGCAGATGCAGGTGCGCTGGGAACGACTGCTGTCGGCCTATGTGAAGGCGGGGTTCCGGGCGGCGCAGCTGAACATCTGGGGCGGCCAGTCGATCCAGCTGGTCAGCAAGCTCTCGACCGCCCTCATTCTCTACGTCGGCGCCAAGCTGGCGATCGGCGGATCGATCACGGTCGGCGAGCTTGTCGCGTTCAACATGCTGGCCGGACGGGTCGCCGAACCGGTGCTGCGCCTGGCCGGGCTGTGGCAGCAGTTCCAGGAGGCCCGGGTCGGCGTCGACCGCCTGGGCGACGTGCTGAACGCGCCGGTCGAGGCGCAGTTCTCGGCGTCGCGCTCGACCATGCCGCAAATTCAGGGCGCGATCGCCGTCGACGACGTGACCTTCCGCTACGCGCCCGGGGGCCGCGAAGTCCTGCGCCGGGTCTCGCTGGACGTGAAGCCTGGGGAGGTGCTGGGCATCGTCGGTCCCTCGGGTTCGGGCAAGTCGACCCTGACCAAGCTGGTCCAGCGCCTCTACGTGCCCGAGAGCGGCCGCGTGCTGGTCGACGGCACCGACCTGTCGCTGGTGGATCCCGCCTGGCTGCGGCGCCAGGTCGGGGTGGTGCTGCAGGAGAACCTGCTGTTCAACCGGTCCCTGCGCGAGAACATCGCCCTGGCCGATCCGGGCATGTCGATGGAGCGGGTGATCGCCGCGGCCACCCTGGCCGGCGCCCACGACTTCATTCTCGAAATGCCCGAGGCCTACGACAGCCTGATCGAGGAGCGGGGCGGCAACCTGTCGGGCGGCCAGAGGCAGCGGATCGCCATCGCCCGGGCCCTGGTCACCAATCCGCGAATCCTGATCCTGGACGAGGCGACCTCGGCGCTGGACGCCGAATCCGAGGCCATCATCCACAACAACATGCGGGCCATCGCCAAGGGACGGACGGTGCTGATCATCGCCCATCGGCTGTCGGCGATCCGCATGGCCGACCGGATCATCACGATGGAGAACGGCTCGGTCACCGAGATGGGCACCCATGACAGCCTGATGGCCTCGGGCGGGCGCTATTCGCAGCTGTGGCGGACCCAGATGTACGGGAGCGCGACATGAGCCTGCGGCGGCACTGGGACGTCCTGCGCGAGGCCTGGGCGGCCGAGAACCGGCGGCGTCGCGAGGGCGTGCGGGAATGGCGCGAGAAGGAGTTCCTGCCCGCCGCCCTGGAGATTTCCGAGACCCCGCCCTCGCCGGTGGGACGCGCCGTCCTCTGGACCATCATCGCGGCGGCGGCCCTGGCCCTGCTGTGGTCCGTCCTCGGTTTCGTCGAGGTGGTGGCCGTGGCCGAGGGGCGGCTGACGCCGACGGGCCGGCTGCGCTCGGTCGAGGCCGCCGAATCCGGCGTCATCCGCGCCATCGAGGTGCGTGAGGGCGAACGGGTGCGCGCCGGCCAGCCGCTGATCGAACCTGGACCCCACCTTCGCCACGGCGGACGCCGACCACCGGCCCGGGCGAGTTTGGGCGGCGGCCCTGCTGAC
>NZ_JBNFOJ010000321.1:0-3067 GCF_057364705.1 Brevundimonas sp. CURTG3B2_SDJG | reverse complement strand
CACCCGGCGCTTCAGCGAGGCCTTGCCCGGCGCGACCCCGTGGGCCGCCAGGCCGGAGGCGCGAGCCTCGCCGCGGGCGAAATGGACCAGGAGATCGGCGTAGTCGGGGCCGTTGACGTCGCCCCTGAGCACCATGTCGTCGGCGGCCTCCTCGCGCAGATCGTGCGCCTGCCGGGCCAGGATCCAGACCAGGGGATTGAACCAGAAGGCGACCGCGGCCAGGCGGGCGATCAGCAGGTTCAGCCAGTCCAGCCGGACCAGATGCGCCAGCTCGTGGGCGATGATGGCCTCGGCGCGATGCGGCACGGCGACCGCCGCCGGACTGAGCACGATGGTGGGCCGCAACAGGCCCCAGCTGATTGGCGACGTCACGCGGTCGCTGCTCAGCAGCGCGGTCCCCGCCTTCAGCTTCATGCGCCGCTGGGCGTGAGCGAGCGCCGACAGCCAATCCCGATCCGTCAGGACCTCGGCCTGGCGCTGCAGCAGGAACAGGCGGGCGAGGCCGAGCAGAAGGGCGGCGGCCAGCACGACGGATCCCGCGACCCAGACCAGCGGCCAGATCAGGCCGAGATCGACCGAAGCGGCCGACGGGAGGGCGGCGAGGGGCGCTTCTCCCGCCGGCCTCACCGCGGCGATCTGGGACGGGCCGGCCAGATCGATCGTGCGGCTCCAGAAGCCGGTCAGTCGAAGGTCCGGGCCGAAGACCACCAGGAACGGCGTCGCCAAGACGGCGAAAAGGCCCAGATGGGCCACGGCCGCCCGCTGCGCCGCCGGCAGGCCGCGCAGGGCGGCGACCAGGACGATCGCCACGGCGGACATCAGGAACGATTTGAGCGCGATCTCGGGGAACTGGGGGATCATCAGCGCCTCCCCTTGCGCGCTTCGGCGATCAGGCGCTCCAGCTCGTCGAAATCGGCGTCCTTGAGCGGGCCGTTGAGGTCCAGCAGGGCGCTGGCCGCGCCGACGGCCGAGCCGTTGAAGAAGGTGCTGACCACCTTGCCGAGGGCGGAGCGGGTGGCCTCGGCCTGCGAGACGCTGGGCGTGTAGACGAACCCGCGGTCGGACTCCCGGCGCTCGACCAGGCCCTTGGACTCCAGCCTGACCAGCATGGCGCGGACCGCGGAGGCCGTCAGCGGGTCGGGCAGCGTTTCACGCACCTCGGTGACCGTGGCATCGCCACGCTGGTAGAGGATGTCCACGATCTGCCGCTCTCGCGGCGCCAAGGTGTCGAGCACGACGGTCTCCAATAGGTCGCCGCCGAGGGTAGCTACAATTGTAGTCAGGTCAATCGCGCGTCGGATTACATGTTCGCAATGCGGGCCTGGAAAGCTTCCGCAGCGTCGATGTGCCGACGGTTCAGGAATCCGGCCACAGCAGGAAAAGGCTGTCGGCCGCGGCGAACGCGAGCCTTGACGCAGATGGCCTATCGCCACGACCGGGTCACGCGCCGTCCGGACAAACACGCTTTCCGTTCCGGGACGCGGAGGGTGCAGGTTCGGGTTGACCGGGGTCTCTCCGAGATCGCGATAGCCGGCTCGTTCCAGGGCTTCGCCGACGTCGCCGACGCTCAGTCCGGCGCCGGTCAGCGCAAGCCGCCAGATCCGGTGACGGGCGTTTGGCGAAGGGCAGAGGCGGGGGCGAACGTCAGGTCGCGTGGCGGCTCCGTACGCCGCGCCGCAGGGACGGCTAAGGCGCTCGATCCGCACGTGCGGGCCGCCCGTGTCGGCGATCGGCGGCGGGCCGAGCCGGACCGCCAGGTCGTCGGGCGACGGGGCTTCACGCGGCGTCAGGTTGTCGACGAGGGCTCGAAACGCCGTGGCTTCGTCGCCTGCGAGGGTCAACGGGTCTTGGATTCGCTCCCCGCCCTCCGGGGCTTCAGCCGGGGGCGCAGGCGGTGTCCGCCAGCTGTTGTCCGGGGCCGGGACGAGCTCGATGGAGGCCGGCTGGCCGGCGGCGGCGGGCACATAGACGGCGATGGAACGGGGCGTCCGGGTCCGGCCCCAGGCCGGGCGGCAGTTCGGCGCATCCCGCCATGGCGGCCAATGTGATCAGGACAGACAGGCGCACTGGCATCACCGATCTCCGCAGTGTCTCGCCGTCATAGCGGAAGGGGCCGTGATTTCGTCTGACGGGTTCTGACCGCAGCTTCAGCTCAGCAACGCCCGGGTCGCGGCCTCGACGTCGTCCTGACGCATCAGGCTTTCGCCGACCAGAATCGCCTGGGCGTGGGCGTCGGACACGCGAGCCACGTCGTCGGGCGTGAAGATGCCGCTTTCGGCGACCAGCAGGGCGCGGACCGGGCTGAGCATCGAGAGGCGCTCGGTAGTCTCCAGATCGACCTCGAAGGTCCGGAGCGAGCGGTTGTTGACGCCGACCAGGTCGCCATCCAGCTCGCAGGCGCGCGCCATCTCGGCCTCGTCGTGGGTCTCGATCAGAGCATCCATGCCGAACCGCTCGGCCTCGGCCAGGAGCTCGGCGGCCAGGGCGTCGTCGACCATGGCCAGGATGATCAGGATGCAATCGGCGCCCAGCGCCCGGCTTTCCGCCACCTGCCAGGGGTCGACCAGAAAGTCCTTGCGCAGGCAGGGCAGGGCGACGGCGTCGCGGGCGGCGGCCAGGAAGGCGTCGTCGCCCTGGAAGCTGGGACCGTCGGTCAGCACCGACAGACACGTCGCGCCGCCGCGCTCGTACGCCCGGGCCAGGGCGGGCGGATCGAAGTCGGCGCGGATCAGGCCCTTGGACGGGCTGGCCTTCTTGATCTCGGCGATCAGGGCGGGGCGGCCCGTGTCTTCGACGCGCCGTTCAAGGGCCGCGCGGAAGCCGCGGGGCGCCGAGGCCTCCCTGGCGCGGGCCTCGACCGCATCTTGGGACAGGGCGGCCTTTCGCGCCGCCACGTCTTCGCGCTTGTAGGCGGCGATGTGCGCCAGAACGTCGGCAGTCACGCGGTCTCGTCCTCGATCGGGGTGTTGGTGGCCTCGACCAAGCCGGCCAGCGCCCGGGCGGCCCGACCGTCGTCGATGACGGCGGCGGCCTGGACGGCGCCTTCGGCCAGGTCGGCGGCGCGGTC
>NZ_JBNFOJ010000320.1:0-3089 GCF_057364705.1 Brevundimonas sp. CURTG3B2_SDJG | reverse complement strand
CGAGGCGGCCCAGCCGCGTCCCGTCGTCCCGGCCGCTCCGGCGCCCGCGCCGATCCCGGACCTGCCGGGCACCGCCACGGTCATGACCCTGGGCGCCCACATGTGCAAATGGCCGATCGGCGACCCCTCGTCGTCGGAATTCAGCTTCTGCGGCCGCCGCGCCTCGGAGGGCGTCTATTGCGTCGAGCACGCCCGCGTCGCCTACCAGCCCCAGGTCCGCAAGGGCGGCAAGGACGGTGCGTCCGAGCTGGCCCGCAGCCTGCGCCGCTACATCTAGAACCGGTGCGGCCCGCGACGCGGGCCGTGTCACGCAGGGCGCGCCGAACCGGTTTCGCGCGCCCTTCCCGTTTCGGCCACACGGCCGTCACACTAGGCCCCTACAGGGGCCGCCGTCCGCCTCTGGACCGCCCCGCAAAGCGGTTTTCGGAGACTGGGGCGGGGCTGCGGTTATCCGGGTTGACGCAGCCCCTCACCCTGCTGGGGAGACGATCTCCGACATCGAGGCCGCAAAGTGATTGGTGGCTAGTGGCTAGTGATTGCTGGCCTGGCAGTTGCGTGAACCGACGCCCGCCGCGACCTCGGTCTCACTAGCCACTAGCCACTAGCCACTAACCACTCAGTTCAGCACCCGTCGCTCGCCCGGCACGTCCAGGCTGAAGGCCGGGATCGCGACTTCGAACATCCGCCCGTGATCGTCGACCATCGAATAGCCGCCGACCATCGCGCCGGACGGCGTGCCCAGAGGACAGCCCGAAGCATAGGAATAGCTGTCGCCGGGCTGGATCGTCGGCTGCTCGCCGACCACGCCGGGCCCGCGCACCTCCTCCTTGTGACCGCGGGCGTCGGTGATCTCCCAGCGCCGCGCCACCAGCTGCACCGGGCCGCCGGACAGGTTCACGATCTCGACCTGATAGGCCCACACCCATCGCCCGGCGTCCGGATCGGACTGGCCGGCCAGATAGCTGGGGCGGACCCGCACCAGGATCCCGTCGGTCTCGGCCTCGTAGGCGCGCGCGTCATGCATCCGGGCATGGTTGCGGAACCCGGGCGCGCGTCAAGCGGGCGCACGCGTCAGGGACAGGCGAGACGGGCCGAAAAATCGTGTAAGCCGAAGACATGACGTCTTTCGAACACACCCTCCCGGGCATCCTGCCCTGCCAGTCCATCGAACTGCTGATCGCCAACGGCGCGATCACCACCGACACCCCCTTCGATCTAGACCAGGTCCAACCCGCCAGCCTGGACCTGCGTTTGTCCGACCGGGCCTGGCGCGTGCGCGCCTCCTTCCTGCCGGGCCGACGCAAGGTCGAGGACCGCATCTCCGACGTGGCCATGCACGCTATCGACCTGTCCTCGGGCTATGTGATGGAGAAGGGCTGCGTCTACATCGCCCGGCTGCAGGAGCGGCTCAGCCTGCCCAAGGGCCTGATCGCCCGCGCCAACCCCAAGAGCTCGACCGGCCGGTCGACGTCTTCGTGCGCCTGCTCACCGACCGCGGCGGCAGCTTCGACGATGTGGACGAGGGCTACGACGGCCCCCTGTATCTCGAGATCGCGCCCCAAACCTTCTCCATACTCGTCCGCCCGGGCACCCGCCTGAACCAACTGCGCCTGAAGGCCGGCGAACCGCCCAAGCTGGAGACCCGCTCGGTCGG
The DNA here is from genome assembly GCF_057364705.1 of Brevundimonas sp. CURTG3B2_SDJG. Taxonomy (NCBI): domain Bacteria; kingdom Pseudomonadati; phylum Pseudomonadota; class Alphaproteobacteria; order Caulobacterales; family Caulobacteraceae; genus Brevundimonas; species Brevundimonas sp. CURTG3B2_SDJG. Next base: position 1,435 of record NZ_JBNFOJ010000320.1, on the reverse strand, counting down.
CGTCGACCTGACCGGCGCCGACGGCGGCATCGTCGGCTTCCGCGGCCGCCGCCACGCCGGCGTCGTCGACCTGGACCACATCGACGGTCACGATCCCAAGGATTTCTGGGAGCCCCAGATCCTGCGCCGCGGCGAACTGCTGCTGGATCCGGGTGAGTTCTACATCCTGGCTTCGTCCGACGACGTGGAAATCCCCGTTGACCAGGCCGCCGAGATGACCCCGATCGATCCTTCGGTCGGCGAGTTCCGCGTCCACTACGCCGGCTTCTTCGATCCGGGCTTCGGCACTGACGAGGCGCATGGCGCCGGCTCCAAGGGCGTGCTCGAAGTGCGTACCCACGACACGCCCTTCCTGCTGGAGCACGGCCAGATCGTCGCCCGCCTGGTCTACGAACCCCTGACCGAACGCCCCACCCGCCTGTACGGCGAGGGCGGCAGCCACTACCAGCGCCAGGGGCTGAAGCTCAGCAAGCACTTCCGGCCGTGGGGCTGAGAAGGGTCTAGGTTCTAGGGGCTAGGTTCTAGCGCGAGCGCTACCAGTCTTTCCCTAGAACCTAAAACCTAGCCCCTAGAACCTAGCTCAGCTTGTCGGCCTTCCTCAGCCCCGGGAACAGCGCCGCCCACAGGCCGGTGGCGGCCAAGGCTCCCGCCCCGCCGAACACCGCCGCGCCGACCGCGCCCAGCACCCGGACCATGACGCCGGAATAGGCCTCTCCCAGTTCGTTGGACGCGCCGATGAACAGCATGGACACCGAGCTGACCCGACCGCGCATGTGGTCGGGCGTGGCCAGTTGGATCAGGGTCTGGCGGATGTTGACGCTGATCATGTCCGCGCCGCCCCCGACGAAGAGCGCGAGCGCGCTCAGCCAGACGATCTTGGACAGGCCGAAGGTCAGGGTGCACAGGCCGAATACGGCCACCGCGGCGAACATCCAACGGCCGCCGTGCTGGGTGATGGGAAAGCGGCTCAGATAGATGGCCACCGCCATGGCCCCGACCCCGAACGAGGCCCTCAGCAGTCCGAAGCCCTCCGGACCCACATGCAGGATGTCACGCGCGAAGATCGGCGTCAGCAGGGCGACGCCGGCCAGCAGCACGACGACCAGGTCCAGCGAGATCGCGCCCAGCACGATCTTGGTCTTCCAGACGTAAGCCAGCCCCTCCTTCACCGCCTCCAGCGGCGGCAGCTTGCCCTCGGGGTTCAGCGGCTTGCCGCTGGTGCGGATCAGGAAGAAGGCCCCGACGCCGAGCAGGAACAGGCCCATCGCGACCGCATAGGCCAGGGGCACGTTGACCCCGACGATCAGCCCGCCCAGCGCCGGCCCGGCGATGGCGCCGGTCTGGAAGGCGATCGACTGGGCCGCGATGGCCGGCGGGGAGGGCCTTGCGCCCCACCACCATCGGCAGGAAGGCCTGGCTGGCCGGCGCCAGGAAG